>JBKOXM010000120.1:0-5711 GCA_046724925.1 Actinomycetota bacterium
ATCGACACCCTGCTCGAGCGCACAGTGGCGCTCAACGCCTCCGATCTGCACTTGAGCGTCGGAAGCCATCCAGCCGTGCGCGTGCGTGGAGAAATCCACCGCCTCGGGGACGTGGAGCCGCTCACCCCCGAGGACACCCACCAGCTGCTCTATCGCATCATCTCGAGCGAGCAGCAGAAGAACCTCGAAGTCAAGCGCCAGCTCGACTTCGCGTACTCGGTGCCAGGCCTGGCGCGCTTCCGCGTCAACGTCTACTTCCAGCGTGAGGCGATCGGGGCCGCCTTTCGCCTCATTCCGGAAGAAATCAAGACGCTGGAGGAGCTGGGCCTGCCGCCGAGCCTGCACGAGCTGGCGCAGAAACCGCGTGGACTCGTGTTGGTGACAGGCCCGACCGGGTCGGGAAAGTCGACGACGCTCGCCGCGGTGATCGACGAGATCAACCGCAACCGCCAGGAGCACATCCTCACGATCGAGGATCCGATCGAGTTCGTGCACCGACACAAGCGTTGCCTCGTCAACCAGCGCGAGATCGGCTCGGACGCGACGAGCTTCGCCGAGGGGTTGCGGGCGGCGCTCCGCCAAGACCCCGACGTGATCCTCGTGGGCGAGATGCGTGACCTCGAGACCATTGCGACCGCACTGACCGCTGCCGAGACGGGCCACCTCGTGTTCGGGACGCTGCACACCCAGAGCGCCTCGAGCACGGTCGACCGAATCATCGACGTCTTTCCGCCGGAGCAGCAGGAGCAGGTGCGCATGCAGCTCTCCGGCGCACTCCAGGGCGTCGTGACGCAGGCGCTGCTTCCGACGGCCGACGGCCAGGGTCGCGTGGCCGCCGTCGAGGTGCTCCTGCCCGACGACGCGACCCGGAACCTGATCCGGCAGGCGAAGGTGGAGCAGATCTACACGATCATGCAAACGGGAACGCAGCGCGGGATGCAGACGATGGAGCAGTCGCTCGCCGAGTTGACGCTCCGCGGCGTGATCACGCAGGAGACGGCGCTGGGCCGCTCGAGCCGGCCCGATCAGATCCAAGGCTTGCTCGAACGCGCGGGCTTCGCGGCGCCCCAGCAAGAGGCTGCGCCGCTCGCCGGCACCCTCCGCGTCGCTGAGGGCTAGCCATGGTCGACTGGAAGAAGGAGATCAAGCTCTCGGATCTCGTCGGGGGCAAGAAGCGCGAGCGCGACGCCGAGCCTGACGACGAGCCCACGATCGAGAAGCCACAAAAGACCTCGATCTGGAAGAAAGAGATCACCTTCGGCCGGAAGAAGGACAAAGCCGCCGAGTCGAGCGTCGTTGCGGACGCGGAGGACGGCGAGAACATCGTGGCCGCGCAGGCCGTGTTCCAGCCAAGCGCTGATCCTGCTGCCACCACCCCGCAGCCGGCAGGAGACGTCGCCGGTCCTGCTGTCGCGCTGCCGGAGCTTCCTCCGACCTCGCTGCAGCCGCCGCCTACCTCGGCCGCCGATCCCGTCGCAGCGCCTTCCGTGCCCCAGAGCGTCGAGCCGATTCCTGCGTGGGCGACCGCGCGACCGCCGCAGAACGTCGTCGAGCGCATCACGCCGAAGGCGCAGCAGACGACGCCCGACGTGCTGCAGCCGTTCGTGCCGCCTCCGCTTCGGGACATGGGCCCAGGCTCCGAGGCTCCCACCGCCCAGCCGCTCGTCGACAACCAAGCCGCTGAGGTCGAGCCGGGGACCGTGCCGGAGGTCGCCGGCCAGCCGACTTCAGCGATCCCGGAATCGACGCTGCCCCAGCCCTTCGAGGTCGAAGCGCCTCAGCCTTCGCCGGCGCAGCAGGCGCCGGCACCCGCGCCGACACCTGCGCCGGCGCCTCAGCCCGCGGCGCCCCAGGTCGTGCACCCGCCGGTCCCGGCCGACCAGCTGCCGCCGATCGAAGACGAGGAGCGGAAGCCGTTCTACAAGCGCGACCTCTCGTTCGGCCGCAAACGAGGCAAGGACGCATCGAGGCCGCGCGGCGGGAGGCGACAGGACGCGACAGCGCGCAAGAAGCTTCCCAAGAGCCTGGTCGGCCTGAAGATCGGCGCCTCGCAGATCGCGGCTGCCCGGGTGGCGAACAACGGCGCGGCAGAGCTGCTCCAGGTCGCTCGCGAGCCCTTGGAGGCGGGCATCGTGGTCGCGGGGGAGCTCCGTGAGCCGGACTCGCTCGCCGAGGCTCTGAAGGGCTTCTTCTCCAAGCACAAGCTTCCGAAGCGCGGCGTCAGACTTGGGATCGCCAACAACAGGATCGGCGTGCGCGCGTTCGAGATCGGCGGGGTCGAAGATCCGCGCCAGCTCGAGAACGCGATTCGCTTCCGGGCTCAGGAGGTGCTGCCGATCCCGGTCGAAGACGCGGTCCTCGACTACCACGTCCTGTCGGAGCGAGTCGGTGACGAGGGCGAGACGGTTCGCAGGATCCTGCTCGTCGTCACCTATCGCGAGCTGGTCGACCGCTACCTGGACGCGTGTCGGAGGGCGGGGATCACGTTGTCCGGGATCGATCTCGAGGGCTTCGCGCTGCTCAGGTCCCTGCAGGCGGCGCCCGAGGACGTCGAGGGCGACTCCGCGTTGGTCGCGGTCACGATCGGACACGAGCGGTCGACCTTCGCCGTTTCCGACGGCCGCACGTGCGAGTTCACGCGTGTGATCGACTGGGGCGGGGCGGCACTGAACGTCGCGATCGCTCGTGCTTTGGACATGGCGCCGGCGGAGGCCGAGCCGATCAAGCTGGCACTCTCGCTCTACGGCACAGACGTGCCGGCAGGGCTGACGGAAACTCAGGCCGCTGCGGCGCGCGAGGCAATTGGCCGCCAGATTCAGTCCTTCGCGCGCGAGCTCGTGTCCTCGCTCCAGTTCTACCAGAGCCAGCCGGGATCGCTCGGCATCGCGGAGATCGTGATCACCGGGGGGACGGCGCACCTGCCTGGGCTGGATCGGGAGCTCGAGCGCCTAATCGGGGTGATCGTCCGCATCGGTGATCCGCTCGCGCGCGTGAAGGTCAGCAAGAAGTTCGACGAGCCTGAGCAGGTCGGCTCCCTTGCGGTCGCGATCGGACTCGGGATCGAGGGCTGATGCGCGCCGTCAACCTCCTTCCCCGCGAAGACGTCCAGCGTCGCCGGAAGCCGGGCCAGAACGTCCCGGCGCTCGTCGCAGGTGCGACCGTGCTCGTCCTGTCCGTGCTCGTCGGGGCCGCGTTCCTGTTCTACAGCGGCAAAGCGAAGGACCGGGAGGCCGAGCTCGAGGCCGTCAAGGCCGAGCTCGCGCTGCTTCCCCCGCCTGGCTCGGGCCGAACTCCCGCTCAGCAGCAACTCGCAGCCCAGCAGGAGGCGCGTGTGGCCGCGCTCTCGGTCGCGCTTCAGCACCGCATTGCCTGGGATCGCGTGCTGCGTGAGTTCGCCCTCGTCCTTCCCGACGACGTGTGGTTGACGGACCTCGTCGCAAAGTCTCCGGTTCCGCCCTCAGTGGATACGCCGGCCGTTCCCGCGCCTGGAAGCGCCCCTGATCAGTTCCTGATCAAGGGCTACACGTACTCGCACGAGGCAGTCGGACGCCTGCTCTCGCGCCTCGCAGTGATGCCGGACCTCCGCAACGTCTTCCTCTCGCGCGCGACGCGCACGGGGAGGGTCGTCGAGTTCGCGATCTCGGCCGAGGTGCGGCCGCCTGGTGCCGCGTCATGAGCGAGCAGTCGAAGCGGTCCATCTCCAACGCGCAGCTCGGCGCGATCGCCGCGGTGGTCGCTCTCCTGATGCTCGCCAGCGGTTGGTTCCTCCTGATCTCGCCGAAGCGCTCTCATGCGTCCGAGCTCGAGGGCGAGATCGCGGCGACGCAACAGCAGCTCGACGCGACGCGCGCGGCAGCGCTTGCAGCCAAGAACGCCGAGCCCATTCGCTACGCCGACCTCTTTCGGCTTGCCAAGGCGATGCCGGAGGACAGCGACCACTCGGGGATCGTGCTCGAGCTGAACCGGGTCGCAACGGAGAGCGGCATCCGGTTCGACGAGATCGCGCCCGGCGCGATGCTGACGGTGACGGGCTATCGCACGATTCCGATCGAGCTGAAGTTCGAGGGCAACTTCTTCAACCTCTCGGACTTCCTGTACCGGCTCCGAAATCTGGTCGGCGTCGAGAACGGTCACCTCACCGCCACGGGCCGGCTCTTCAGCGTGGACAGGCTCCTCTTCGCGGAATCCGAACGCGGCTTCCCGGAGATCAACGCGACCTTGACGGTGAGCGCCTTCCTCTACGGGAGCAGCCCCGCAGCACCCGCGCCTCCCGCGACCTCGACCACCACCGCCGCCACGACGACCACCGATACCGCGGGCACCGACACCGGCGTGGCGGCGCCCGCACCCTGATGGCCAAGCGCGTCGACCTCAAGGCGAAGCAGAAGCGACAGAAGATCGTCGCCGCCGGCGGCGGCGTGATCCTGCTCGGCGTACTCGTGATCCAGGGCCCGAAGACGTGGGCTCTGCTCCACGCGAAGGCACCGGCGGAGCCGCCGCCGACTGCCGCACCGGCGCCCGGGACGCCGGTCCCGCTCGCGCCGCCGACCACCGCGGGCGGCGCGCCGTCCGGCTCGGCCACCAGCGGACAGCTGATCGACTCCGATCCCGCTCCCGTCCCGACTCAGAATCAACTGCTGTCCTTCAGCCGCTTCGTCACGAAGGACCCGTTCGTGGCGCAGGTCGACACGAAGGGCGGTGCGGCCGCGACCCCGACGCCTGCGCCGAGCGCGAAGCCGTCCTCCCCGGGCTCCCCGCTCGTGCCCGCGCCGAACGGCTCAGGCTCGAAAACCACCCCGACGCCTTCGAAAGAAGACCAGCCCACACCTGCAAAGCCGACGACGGCGACGATCTCGGTCAACGGAGTCTCGGAGTCCATCTCCGTCGACAAGGACTTTCCGACCGCCGAGCCGATCTTCCGTCTCGTCTCGCTCACCCGGAGGTCGGCCAAGATCTCGATCGCGGGCGGCTCGTTTGCGAGCGGCAAGCCGACGATCACGCTCGAGCTCGGGAAGACCGTGACGCTGATGAACACGGCCGACGGCACCCGGTACGAGATCCGGCTGATCTCGATTCCGTAGACCGCGGTTGCGGCCTGCGTCTATGAACGGCCCCGTTACGCGGGATTCAGGACGACCACGTCCATGCCGATAGTCCAGAACGTGCTGGCGCGCCTACGCAAAGAGCAGGGCTTCGGCATGGTCGAGCTCTTGATCGCGATGGTGATCCTGAACGTGGGGCTCCTCGCGCTTGTCGCGGCCTTCAACTCGGGAACATTCGCGCTTCGCCGCGCGGGTCGGATCGCAACGGCGAGCACGCTCGCGAACTCGCAGATGGAGCTCTATCGCGCGCTCCTCTACACCGGCATCGCCCTCGACTCGTCGCGCGTCGCCACGCTGACGGCCGGCGACAACGACTATTCGTGCGACGCCGCCATCAAGGTCGATACGACACAGGCATGCGGGTCGGGGAACCGCCAGACGCAGGTCACCGCGACCTGCGCGACCCCGCTCCCGAACGAGTGCGAGCCGAGCCGCTCGGTGCGCGGCCCCGACAACCACCTCTACCGCGTGGACACCTACATCGTTGCGGCCACGCCGCCCACCGGCCGGGCAACCAAGCTCGTGACTGTCGTCGTCCGCGATTCGCAAAACCTCTCGAAGCCTGCCTTGGCTCGCGTGGCTTCGATCTTCGACCAATCGACGGGGCTT
>JBKOXM010000070.1:0-7124 GCA_046724925.1 Actinomycetota bacterium
CCGTACCCACGCCGCGGCTCGCGCACGACTCGGGCGCCTGCAGCGGCCGCGCGCTCCGCCGAGGCGTCGCTCGAGCCGTTGTCGACGACCACGATCTCGCCGTCGACGCCCAGCTCGTCGAGCTTCTCCCTCGCTGTGCGCACCACGTGGGCAATCGAGGCTTCCTCGTTCAGGCACGGGATCACGAACGAGACCTCGGGGGCGTCCGTGGCGTGCGTGGCGGTCGAGTCGCGGCTGGCCCGCGAGGTCTGGTGCGCGCTCACGCCGCCCGAGGATAGTTCCGCGGCAAGGCTCGTCCGAACACGACGGGTGCCGCGAGCGCGAAGGCTGCGAAGACGTAGAAGTAATAGAACTGCATCGTCAGGTAGAACAGGTTGGCGGCCATCGTCCCCACGAGCGCTGCGGTCAGGCCCCACGCCAGCGGGCGGACGCGGGCGGCCAGGGGGTCTCGGAGCTCCGCGAGGCGGCGGCCGAGCAGTCGCGCGCTGCGGAGGCGTCTGAAGAGGAACCACAAGAACCCGCCGAAGATCGCGGCTCCGACGAGGCCGGTCTCGACGATCAGGGCGACGTAGAAAGAATGCGGCCCCCAGTTCGTCTTGCCGGTGACGAACTCGTAGTAGACCGAGAAGTTGTTCAACCCGAGCCCGAAGAAGGGGTGTGTCCTCAGGACGTCGGGAATGAACTCATAGACGCCGAAGTGCGCCGAGGTGGATCCGCCTCCAGTCTGAATCCGTGAACGGATCACCTCCGCGAAGAAGTCGAGGCGGCGAACGACGACGTACGCGACGACTGCCGCGAGAGCGGCGAGCGGGACGAGCAGCGCGCGCGACAGCAGCAATCGGCGGTACGGAACGGCAAGGACGATGAGCCCGATCCCGAGTCCGAGCAGCCCGCTGCGAGAGAGGGTTGCGAGCTCGACGAGCGTGAGGAACGCGAGCAGCACCGCGAGCGGCAGGCGCAGGCGATGGCGCGGCTCGAGCCGCAAGTAGATCGGGGTCAGGACCAGCAACGGAACCAACAGCATGATGGCGAGGTGGTTCGGGTCGCCCGTCAGCGCGTTCGGGCGGTAGACGCTCGTTCCGGCGACGGCACCGTAGATGTTGATCTGGCTCTGGCCGCCGGTAAGGGGTGACAGGACGGTCCGGTCGAGGTTGAAGCCGGCGCGGGCCGCCAGCAGCTGGAGGATTCCGTACACGGAGTTCGCGGCGATCCCGCCCATGAACACACCCAACCCAAGCCAGTAGAAGCCACGCGAGTGGCGCACCAGGTACGCCACGCCTGCAGCGAGGAACAGGAAATGCAGGACGAACTTCACCATCCCTTTGCCGAACTGCGCGAGCGCCTGGGTGGTGTCGAGGCTGAAGTAGCCGATGAGATAGATGGCGAGAAAGGCCGCGCCGAAGGCGAGCACCACACCGGCCGTCCGGCTCACCCGCCAGTCGCCGGTCGCCACTCGGTCGGCTGCGAACGAGACGAGAAAGAGCATCGTCAGGACGTCAGCGAGGCTGACGTCGCCGCCGAGCGACCAGTGCACCTTCTCGAAGGTGACGCAGAAGGCGGTCGCGAGCAGCAAGACGCCGGTTGCGCCGCGGGGAACGCTGATCGTCCCAGCGTCTCGACCGGTCATGTCATACGGAGCGTCATTCGAGACTCCGCAGCAGTTCGGCCAGCTCTTCGACCCGCGCGCGCCTCGAGAGGCGCTGCTTGAGCTCGTTGGGGAGACGCTTTCCGTCGAGCGTGCCTGCCTGGAACTCGCGCTCCATGGCGATCAGCACATCCTTCATCGCGTCCACGTCGTCGGGCGCGACGACTACTCCTGCTCCGGCCTCCTCGACCAGCCCGGCGGCGGCACCGTCAGGCGGCACAGCCGCGAGGATCGGCCGCTCGGCGGCGAGGTACTCGAACACCTTCCCCGAGGGGACGATGCGCCCGCGTTCGCCGACGTCTGGGAGCAAGAGCAAGAGGGCTTCCGAATCGCGCTGGAGCTCGAGCGCGCGACGGTGCGGGACGTACTCGTGCAGCTCGAGTCTCTCGCCGAGCCCGGCCTTCTCGGCCCACTCGCGGTCGGCAGCGCGAAAATCGCCGACGAACCGCGCGACCCCATCGATGCCGGACTCGGCGAGCGCGGTCAGGAACGGACGCGGCGTGCGCTTGCCGAAGAAGGAGCCGGTGTGGGTGATCCGAAAGCGCTCCCCGCGCCGGTAGGTGAGCCCCTCGAAATCGTCGAAGTCCGCGCCGTTCGGGATCGTCACGACCCGTCCCCTTGGGCCAAAGCTGCGCGCCTCCTCGGCGATCGCATCCGTGACGGCCACGACGGCATTCGCGGAGCGCGCGATCAGCTTGGCGATCTGGGCCTGTGAGCGTTCCTTCAGCTTGACACTGCGCCGCTCGAAGCGCCGGTCGGCATTGAAGACGAGCGAGTCGCGCAGGTCGGCCACCCAGCGGGCTCCGGTCGCCCGCTTGACGGTTGACCCGATCAGGTGCACGGAAGCCGGCGGAGAGGTCGTCACGACGACGTCGATCTGGTGCCGGCGCACGAGCCGGATCGCAGCCGGGATCGCCGTCATGTTCCAGGTCACGCTTGCGTCCGGGAGCAGAACACGCCTGTAGGTCAACAGGGCCATGCGCACCGTCCGCTCGAGCGAGCTCTTCCCATACAGCTCTTCAGCGGGGAGACGGCCCTTCGGCCCGATGTAGCGGGCACGGTGAATCCAGGCCTGGGTCGGCGGCGGGAGCTCCTCGTCCCGATGAATCCATTTCGGATCGTCGGGCGCGAGCACGTGCGTCTCGATCCCGAGAGACGGCAGATGGGTTGCGACCTTCAGCGGGCGCCGAACGCCTGCGCCGCCCGCGGGTGGCCAGTACATCGTCACGAGCAGGACTTTCATCTGCGTCCGATGCTACGCAGCACGCGATAGACCTGTGCTGCTCCGGGCTTCGGGTCGTCGAGCGCGAAGATCGCGTCGACGTACGGAGGCCGCACCAGCAGTGGCCGCTCCCGTTGCAGCAGAGTGATCGCCCAGCGCCGTCCGTCCGAGTCCATCCGCGCCGCTGCCGGAGCACGGCCGAGCAGGTCGTCGTAGGCGATCCGCGGGAAATCCACACCGCATGCTGCCGCCAGGGTGTGCCATTGCCAGAGCCTCGGGTTGACCTCCATGAGCTTGAAGCGGCGGTCGCGAGGGTCGCGCTTGAACTCCACCTGCGAGAGGCCGTGGAACCCCAGCGCACCGAGGAGCGCGAGCCCGCCGTCCACGACCTCCTGCACCCAGCGCGCCTCCCCGAGCCGGCAGGTGCCGATCTCCGGCGGTGTCTGCAGCAGCTTGCGCCCGCAGAAGAGACCGAGCGGCTCACCGGCTTCGTTCAGATAGCTGCCGAGTGTGTACAGCTCCTCGTCTCCGCCGGGGATGAGCTCCTGCACCATGGGCTCCCAGGGCGCGGCCTGCTCGTAGGCCCGCCCGACTTCGGCACGGTCCGTGCATCGAAAGGCCTGGCGGCCCATCCGCCGTCTGAAGCCAACGGGCTCCGACGGTTTGACCAGCACCGGATAGCCCAGCTCGTCGGAGGCCGCCGCAGCCTCCGCCGGTGAGCGCGGGTAACGCGTCTCGGGGACAGCCAACCCGGCTGCCGACGCGGCCGCGAGCTGGTCGCGCTTGCTCTGGATCGGCGCCAACCGCTCCCAGGGAGGGAACGGGTAGAGAAACCGCTCGCCGAGCCGATCGCGGCCGCGTGCTACCGCCCGCAGGCCGTCGTCATGGGTCGGAAAGATGGGTGCCGGCGTCCCCAGGTCCTCGCCGAGCTCGGCGAGGAACTCCACGAAGCCTTCTTCCTCGTCCTCCGGATGGGGTGTGCGGAGACCGAGGCAGTAGCGCGACCGGAAGCCCAGCGCGCTTGCACGGTGGTCGAGCGCCAGCACGGGCACGCCCGCACGCCCCAGCGAGCGAATCGCTCCCAGGCCGTTCACCCAGGTCACGTCCAGGACGACCGCCGGCGGCAGCGGCTTCGATGCCACGTAACGGCGAACGGGCGTCAGATCCGGCCTCGCGCCCGCCATCGTGCCCGATTGTAGGAGCCGGGTTCGGAGCCGCGCTGCACCTGGGAAGGCCGCCGGCCTGCGAGGACGAACGAGATTTGCATGCACTGCGCGAGGCCGAACGCCGGCCCGATGATCGCGCGCGCCGTACGATCCCGCGCGTGATGGTGGGCATTCCGTCGCGATTCGCGCTGCGACGCGCTCCTGAGCGCTACGACGAGCGCTTCATGGAGACGATGGCGTCGGAGTACCTCGAACAGACTCCATGGACGCTCCTCCGCCTCGGCACCGTCCGCGACATGGTCGAGCCGCAGACGGGCGAGCGTGTGCTCGACGTCGGCTGCGCAGCCGGGGCGGTCACGCATTTCCTTTCGACCTTCGGCTGCGAGGCGGTGGGCATCGACGCCGAACGGTTGGCGATCGAGCGCGCGCGTGAGCTCTTTCCCAACCTGGAGTTCGTCGTCGCCGACGCGGCCGACCTTCCCTTCGAGGACGCCTCCTTCGACAAGGCAGTCGCGGCGGACTTTGTCGAGCACGTCGAGGACGGGACGTTCAGGAGGGTCTTGTCCGAGCTTCGTCGCGTGCTGCGGCCCGGTGGGACGTTCTCGATCTACACGCCGAACCCGCGCCACCTGATCGAGCGGCTGAAGGCCCGCAATCTGATCTTGGCGCAGAACCCGACTCACATCGGCCTGCGCGATGCAGACACACTGACGAGGATCCTCCGCGAGGAGGACTTCACCGTCGTGCGCAGCGAGTGGCGCCGCAGTTTCTTCCGCGGCCTCCGGAGCGTGGAGGGCCTGGCCGGCCGTTGGCTCGACCTCTTTCGCTATCGGCTCGCGATCGTTGCCCGCACGCCCGCCGCTTGACAGAGCGTGAAGCGCGCGTCGCGGTGCGTCGCGGGCTCGCACGTGAGACCGGGGTAGCGCCGCCGGTCGAGGACGAGCCAGTCGGCGCGGTAGCGTCGCAACAGGCGCGTGTCGCCGGTCCGGAAGAACGTGCGCGCGTCACGCTGGCGCCGATAGGGGCGGTTGGCTGGTGTGTCGGCGACGTGCGCCGGCTCCGAGCTCGCCACGTAGACGGGCACCGTCGCGGCGATCCGGTAGCTCGCATGTGGATCGGAGAAGACGACGTCGCCCGGGCGCGTGTGCAGCCGAAGGGCGTGGACCAGGCCTGCGCTCAGCTGATCCCCGGGCCGAGGGCGGTCCCAGTGGCCCAGCGCCTGCCACGCGACCGGCGCGATGAGAGCGAACACGGCGAGAGCGGGGACGGCCCCGCGCCGTTCCACGAGCACCCTTCCTCCGATGATCGAACCCGCGATCAGCGCCGCCAACCCGCCGACCAGCGCGAACCAGGTTGCAAACGGAGGCCCGCCTTCCCGCAGGACGTAGCCGAAGTCGCCCGGATAGAAGTGCTGGAGCAGGATTCCGGCCCCGAACGCAACGGGGACAAGAGCCCATCCAAGAGGCCGCGCCAGAACGGCGGCGCCGCCGGCGAGCGCGAAGGGAAGCGGCAGGAAGCCGGCCGCCCGCCTCGCCTGCGAGAGCGAGACCGCGTCGACGAGCCATGGGAACAGCACGGGCGTCAGAAGCACAGTGAGCAGCAGGACCGACGATCCGAGCACGAAGGCCGCCCACTTCCGCCGTGCCGCGAAGGCCGCAAGCGGAATCGAGAGCAGCGCGGCGACCGCGACTGCCCCGCCGCGTGAGATCACCTCGGGGGCGAGCCGGTAGCGGTCCTCCGAGAACACGTCGATCTGTCCGGGATAGCGCGCCAGGCCGTGGGCGCGACCGAGCAGGACGGCTGCCGACGGGCTCTGAGAGACGGTGTCGCGCGCAATTGGAAGCAGCCAGAGGGCGACGAGCACGACCGGAGCTCCGAACCCGGCCAGCGCCTGCGCGGGTGGAAGGAGATCGCGCCGGACGAGCACCGTGTGGGCGCCGACAAAACCGGTGAGCGCGAGGCCGATGAAGAGCGCATACGTCGGGTGGACGAGCGCGAGCACGAGCCCGGCGGCTGCAACCGGGATGAGCGATCGGATCACCGGCTCGCGTAGGAACGCGAAGACGAGCGCAAGCACCGCGGGTGCGAGCAGGAGCCGCCCGCCTGCGCTCGCAGGCAGGGCGAGCGAGCGAAACGCGCCACCGCTACCGGCGGCGAGGCCGGTCAGGGCGACCTGCGCGGCCACGACGCCCGCGGCAAGCCACGATGAGCGGAACAGAGCGGCCCCGGCCTCGAAGACGACGAGGAACGCAAGCGGCGCGAGCACGCTCGACTCGTGCTCGACCACGAGGGCCGGATCGACCGCGGCGAGCCTCGCGACGAGCGCGAGAAAGCCATGCCAGAGCGGAAACGCATAGCCGGGATGCAGTCCGCCGTCGGAGAACTCGACAACTCGATGGAGCGAGAGATCGTCGAGCTCCAGCAGCTTGCGGATCCGAGCGAGGTGGAAGAGCGCGTCACCGGCCGGCGTTTGCGCCACGCGCCACAGCGCGAGGCCGAACACCACCCCGACGGCGCCGACGAGGGCCCAGCCGGGTGGATGCACCGTCGGCTCGCGCCGGAGCGCGAACGGCGCGGCGGCGAGGGCCAGCACGACGAGCAGTGCAAGCGCGAAGCCGATCGTGCGATGGAAGAGGAAGGTGGGAGTGAGCACGGCGACCAACGCCGCCACGCTCCAGATGAGCGCCCCCGAAGCCCCGCCCGCTCGCACGGCGCGGCCCACCAGCGCTCCGGGGACGAGCAGGAGGAGCGTGGCGGAGGCGAGCCGCAGCCACAGGCCGACGCCCTCGGCCGGCAGCGCGCGGGCAACGAGCAGCGCGGCGAGCGCGCCGACGACGAGCGGGAGCCGGCTCACCGGCTCTGCGCGAGCAGCTCGTCGGTCGAGCGCGAGCGCAGCCAGCGCGCTGCGTCCGCGTACATCCTGCCGCGCTCGCCCCGGAACAGCCTCCCCCGCATCGTCAACGCAACGACGAGCATCCGCCGTGTCCGGTCAGCCGCACCGAGGCCGTCGTGCTTCGCGAGGTACCGCAACAGGCCGCGCAGGTTCTCCTTGAAGAAGCGCCCGCCATGCGAGGCGCCTTGCACGTGCACG
>JBKOXM010000009.1:0-33112 GCA_046724925.1 Actinomycetota bacterium
GCTTGGATACGTGTGGTGGGCTCCTGCGAAGTCGTCGATCGTGGCGCCGAGCTTCAGCGGCACCGCGAGGCCTTGGACCGTGTCGCTTGCAGCCCGAGCGAGGACGTGAGCGCCGATGACGCGCCGGCTCTCGCGCTCGTAGACGAGCTTGTAGAGGCCGCGCTTCGCGTTCACGTACTGCGCCCGTGTTACGTTGGACAGCGGGTGGGTCGCGGTTGCTACGTCGCCGCTGCCGGCGCTGGCCTGCTCCTCCGTCGAGCCGATCCCTGCCAACTCCGGGTCGGTGAAGATCGCGGTCGGAAGTGCTGAGTAGTCGGCGCGCCCCCCGTCCCCGGTGAACATGTCGTCGATTGCGATCCGCCCTTGGTATTGAGCGACCGGCGTGAACTGGGCGACTCCGTTCACGTCTCCGGCGGCCCAGATTCCGGGCGTCGAAGTGCGCAGGTGCTCGTCCACGACGATTCCGCGGCAGTCCACGTTCACGCCCGCGCGCTCGAGTTGGAGCTCTTCGACGTTCGGTGTGCGTCCAGTCGCGAGCAGCAGCCGCTCTGCCTCGAGCTCGACCGACTCGCCGTCTCCCGCTCGGGGAGCGACCGTTGCCACAACCCCCTTGCCACTACGGGTGACACGGGTGACCGTGCTGCCGACGAGGATCTCGATTCCCTCGTCGGAGAGGGCTGCGCTTAGCTCACGCGCCGCGTCGGCGTCCGAACGCGGGGCGATCCGGTCTGCGCCTTGGACGATCGTGACGCGGGTACCGAACCGGGCGAAGATCTGTGCGAACTCGAGTCCGACCGGGCCTCCTCCGAGGACGATCATCGAGGACGGGAGCTCGGTGAGCTCGAGCGCGCTCACGTGGTCGAGCCAGTCGACATTCTCGAGGCCTGCGATCGACGGTACCGAGGTCCGGGAGCCGGTCGCGACCAGGAAGAAGTCCGCGCCGAGGGTGCGCCCGTCGACAGCGACCGTGCGCTCGTCGAGGAAGGACGCGGTCGCTCCGAACGTCGCGAAGCCCTGCTCCCGGAGGAGCTGGACCCAAGAGTCCTGCGGTCGCTGGAGCCGTCGCTTACGCTCGCGCACCGCAGCGAGGTTCGCGCGGGCCGAGCCGACCTCGAGGCCAACCTCGTGGGCGAGCTCGTTGATGTCGCGCAGGAGGTCGGCTGCCGCCACGTAGGCTTTCGTCGGCTTGCACGCGATGTTCGGGCAACTCCCGCCCCACACGGCGTGCTCGACGATCGCGATGTTTGCGTCGTAGTCGTCCCTCGCCTTCCGCGCGCCGTCACGTGCGGCCGACCCGCTGCCGATCACGACGAG
Source organism: Actinomycetota bacterium (assembly GCA_046724925.1). GTDB lineage: Bacteria > Actinomycetota > Thermoleophilia > Gaiellales > Gaiellaceae > JBKOXM01. The sequence continues at coordinate 1,315 of JBKOXM010000009.1, forward strand.
GTCGAAGCGCTCCTCGGCCATCTCTCCTCCCGCGGTCGCCGGTCGAGCGAATCGCTCGCCTCGGGCTAGCCTACGCGCCTTGATCGAGCAGCATTTCGGCGAAAGCCCACCGTTCTCGCTCGGCGTCGAGGAGGAGCTGATGATCGTCGACGCCGAGACGTTCGAGCAGCGGCCGGAGGTCGGGACGCTCGTGCATGGGTCCGAGGGATGGGATCGCCCGGGCCGGCTGAAGATGGAGCTGTTCGCCTCGGTGGTCGAGTTGAACACGAACATCTGCAAAACGGCGCATGAGGCGCTCGCCGCGATCGAATCCCTGCGCGCCGGAGCTGCTGAGCTGGCCGTAGACAATAGGCTTGCGATCGCGGCTGCGGGCACGCATCCGACCAGCAACCCCGAGGAGCAGCAGATCGCGCCGGAGGCCCGCTATCTCGAGTTCGTCGAGTACGCGGGCGTGTCCGCGCGGCGGCAGGGAGTGAACGGCCTTCACGTCCACGTCGGTATGCCGAGCGCAGACGCGTGCATGGCCGCGCTCGACGGGGTCCTGCCGTGGCTGCCGCTCATCCTGGCGCTCTCGGCCAACTCGCCCTACCTCGCGGGCGCCGAGACGGGCCTTGCCTCCAACCGGGCGGAGGTGCTCGGGATGCTTCCGCGCCACGGGGCGCCGCCTGCGTTTCGGTCCTACGCGGAGTGGGAGGCCCACGTCGAGCGTCTTTCCCGCCTGCGACTGCCCGCTGACTACACGGCGCTTTGGTGGGACGTCCGGCCGCACCCGCGCTTCGGCACGCTCGAGGTGCGCATGCCCGACCAGCCGACCGCGTCCGCACTAACCGGAGCGTTCGTCGCGTTGATCCAGGCGCTGTGCGCCACCGTTCTGCGTGAGCCCCGTCGCAAGAACGAGCCCGGTTCGCGCGGCATCTACCAGCAGAATCGGTGGGCCGCTCTTCGCTTCGGTCCGCGAGCCGTACTGATCCATCCGGACGAAGAGCGCAAGGCGGCGGCCTCGGTGCTGGCGGATGAGCTGCTGAAGCGCGTTGAGCCCGCCGCTCGCGAGCTCGGCGCCACCGAGTTGCTCGGTGCGTTCGACGTCACACGCTGCGAAGGGGATCGCCAGCTGGAGCTTGGCAGTGCCGGCGACCTCCGCGCGGTCGCGGCTGACATCGTCGAGCGCTCGCTAGAGTCGTCGTGATGGTTCGCACCGAGACCCTCCAGCTGAACGGAATTCGCTGCGAGCGCTGCGTCGGGAGGCTGGCGGCGGCGCTCGAAGGACACGAGGGGCTCGAATCCGCCCGGGCGAACCTGATGGGGGAGGTCACGCTCGCGTGGGACGAAGAGCGAACCACGCGCGATTCGCTGCTCGACGCGCTGGCGCGTGCGGGCTTCCGCCCGCTCGAACCCGTCTAGCCTTCTCGCGTCGGCTCGGTGTCGGTCGGAAACCGCGGGTCACGCGGTGGCTCCTCCGCGCCCGGCCGCATGTCCTCCCGAGCCTCGGTGCCGCGCTCGTACGCTGGGGTCAGACCCGCTGCACGCATGTCCTCTTCCGCGGTGCGCGCGGGATCCTCTTCGGTCACCTCGCCGTAGCCGAGCGTCTCCGGTTGGCTCTCGCCTCCGGCGAGCCCGTAATGCCGTGCCACGGCCCGCTCGTCGACGTGCCCGTCCTCGACCGCCGGCGCGTCCTCGAGCACGTCCTTTGAGACGCTGGCGCGAACCACGCGCTCGTTGTCGTCGACGTGGGCGAAAACTCGGGGCAGCGGGTGCCGCACCTTTCGGACCGCGCCGTGCTCGACGATGAGGTTGTCTCCGACGGTGCCGACCACTTGGCCGACCCTCTCGTCGTCGCTCGTCCTGACTTCGTAGCCCTCCATGCAAGTCCGATACCCGATTTCACCGTTCGGTAACGGGAATGTCACCACCGTCGCAAGCGTTCAAGAAGCAAGGAAACGCCCTGCTAGGGTGGCCGCCGTGGGCGAGTCCACCGACACCCAAGCGCGGCGAATCGCAACCGAGGCACGCGATCGCGTGCGGTTCGAGGAGGAAGCGCTCGAGCTTGCCGACCAGATCTACAGAGTTGCGCGGCACCTCGTCGGGTCTCGCGAAGAGGCGGAAGATCTGATGCAGGAGACCTACGCGCGCGCGTTCCGAAGCTGGCAATCGTTCCAGCCCGGGACGAACCTGCGCGCCTGGCTGCTGCGGATCCTGACGAACCTGAACATCGACCGCGGCCGCCGCCGGCAGCGGTCTCCGGAGATGCAGCCGCTCGAGGAAGGTGACTACTACCTGTACAACCGGCTCGAGCAGGACATGGGCCCGCCGGCGGACGAGGAACGAATTGCGGCCCGCCTGTCGCAAGACGGCATCGTGTCGGCGCTGTCCTCAGTCCCGCACGACTTCCGCGACGTCATCGTCCTCGTCGACATCGGGGAGTTCTCCTACCAGGAGGCGGCGCAGATCCTCGACATCCCGGTCGGTACAGTTATGTCACGTTTGCATCGAGGTAGGCGCATCCTGAAGCAGGAGCTGGCCGAGGAAACGGTGGAGACGGCGTCGTGATGGACGAATGCGATCGCTGCGAGGAAATGCTCCAGCCCTACCTCGATCGCGTCCTCACCGACTCTGAGCGGGCAGAGGCCGAGCAGCATCTCAATGGTTGCTCCTGGTGCCGCAGGCGGTATCGGTTCGAGGAGAAACTGCGCGTGTACGTGCGACAAGCAGCGGTCGAGCCGATGGCGCCGGAGTTGAAGGTGAAGCTCGCGGCGCTGCGCACGCCTCTGCTCTAACTGGTGAGGCTGTGCTCGGCCCAGCTCCAGGGCCAGTCCTCCCGGTACTCGCAGAGGCCGGCGCGCACGGGGTTCGCCAAGACGTAGTTACAGGTGTTCTCGAGATGGTGCTCGTCTCGGATCACCCACGTCGCGAAGCGGTCGCCGAAGAGATGGCCCGTTCGCTCGTAGCGCCGATTGAAACGCTGTGCGTGGAGGAAGTTCAGGCGGTGGAGGGCTCGCGAAATCCGTGCGAGACGACCGTCCATTACGACGTGGTAATGCGTGTTCATCAGGCAGAACACCAGACATCGGAGCTCGAAGCGACGGAGCGCTTCGCCGAGCTGAGCGAGGAACGAGCGTCGATCGTCGTCGTCGTGGACGATCAGGCAGGAGTCGACGCCGCGCGAGACGAGGTGGAAGAACCCCTCATCCGGTAACTCGCTACGCGGCCGACGAGGCATGTGCCCGACGGTACCGGCGTGGCGGCGGGTCGAAGCACAGTGCGCGTCGATCGACACACCAGCGCGCGTCTCTTGTCTCGAATGACATGGCCCGGCAGGCCGCGGCCTAGGGACAGTCCCTGGTTCTAGCGCGGCCCGCGGTGCGGGCCGACCACGACGACGAGGCGCTTCGGGTTCCTGCCTCCGGGGAGCGGTCGCGTGCCGACGCCGAGTTGGCGCGCCAGCCGCACCGCATTCGCCTGCCCGCCCGGCTCGTAGAACACGATCGTCCGCGGGTAGTCGAATCGGTCCGCCTTTCGCACGTGGTGGATGCGGTACGCCATCGCACCGACACGGCTGGCTACCGCGCGCGTCCAGTTGATGTCGCCCGCGCCGTTCAGGACGTCGACATCGATTCGCCACGGTGGGGGCAGCGCCGCCTCGATTGCGCCTGAGCGCGCTGCCGCCTCGTCCGTCCCGCCGCGAGGGAGCGCGAAACCGGCCGCGAGCACGACCATGGCCATGGCGACGCCTGCGAGCACGGCGAGGCGAGCCCGCGGGTTGACGCGCAGGAGGCGCGGTGGCACCGGCAAGCCGGCGAGCCTCCGCGCCTCGACGTGGTCTATTCCGAGCGCGGTCGCATAGAGGAGCAGCGCGACCAACGCCTGGTCGGAAGAAGCAAAGCGGTAGACGCGTCCCTCCTCGAGCCACGCGATCTCGTCCTCGCTCAAGCCCGAGCGCGAGGCCAGACGGTCGACCGAGACACCGCGATGGACCCGTAATGCCGCCAGCGGCGACACGTCGCTCGGGTGGAGGTGAGTCACGAGCTCCATCGGCCTCAGCGTTCGCGCCGGATCGGGTCGACGGTGTCCTTCAGGTCGTCCGGTGTGTCGACGTCGCCCGGCGGTCGCAGATCGTCGCACGGAACCAACCGTGCGTGCAGGACACGCGCACCCTCGTCCGGAATTCGGTCGAAGAGGGCGCGCGGCACGAGCACCGGATGGCTCCGCTGGCCGTCGTAAGAGGCCGCTACGACCTCGGCTTCACCGTCCCACGCGTCCAGAACCCGCGCGATCGCCGCCGGGTCGAGGCCGGGTCCGTCCGCGAGCACCACGACCGCGGCGACCGTCTCCGGCCGAAGCGCGCGCAGGCCGCAGCGCAGCGATGCCCCCGGCCCGTTCCGCCATTCCGGACACCGAACCACCCGCGCGTCGGTCTCCACCTCGTGCGCGCCGACCACCACGATTACCTCGTCGAGGACACTCGCACGAACGCGTTCCAGGACGAGCGGGAGGAGGAGCCGCTGCTTGGGCGCGCCGAATCGGCTCGCGCCGCCCGCTGCGAGCACGACGGCGGCGATGGACGCCTTAGCGCTCGTCGATCGCGATCGACTCGACGAGAACTGTCTGCGTCGGCTGCTCCGATGCATCGCCGAGCTTCCCGATCTTCTCGACGACGTCCAGGCCCCTGGACACATGGCCGATCACGGCGTAATCGGGCGGAAGCCCCGCGTCGGGTGCCGTGACGACGAAGAACTGGCTCCCGGCCGTCCCGGGCGGCTCGGCGCCGGCCTTCGCCATCGCCACCGTTCCGAGCTCGTAGGTCGTGCCGGCGTCCGGCGGATCGACCGTCGCGTATCCCGGGCCGCCGCTCCCGCTCTGCGTCGGATCGCCACCCTGGATCACGAAGCCCGGGACGATCCGGTGGAAGATCGTGCTGTCGAAGAAGCCGCCTTGCGCGAGCGCCGCGAACGACGCTGTCGCCTTTGGTGAGGCCTTCTGGTCGAGCCGGATCTCGAACGTCCCGCAGTTCGTCGCCACGGTAGCGACGTAGGTCGTTCCAGCCTTCAGCGGCTCCTCCGGGGCACGCTCGCCGCCGTCGGCCCGCGGCTTCGGTTTCTCGACGTCACGGCACGGCGCCGTCGAAGCTGCTTCCGGCTGCTCCGTCACGGTCTGGCTCGCGGCTTCGTCGTCATCGCCGCCGCACCCAGGCAGGGTGGCGGCGAGGAGGACAAGTGCAAACGCACGCCGCACCTCACCGGCGGCTTGCATGGGGGAATGAAGGGCATGCGGCCACGAAGGGCGGGATGCTACCGCGCGTTCTCAGTACCCGTGGAGCCGGTTGGCGTCAGGGAAGCCAGTGCGCGCCGGACGAGCGCCTGCCCGATCTCGACCTTGTACGCGGTTCCCGGGAGCGGCGTCGCTCGCTCCAGGTCCTCAACCGATTCGACGGCCCACGGGATCGGCGCGACTCCCGCCAGAGCAATCGTCGTCTCGGAGCCGAAGAGCGCGGCGGCGACCCCGACCAACGGGAACGACCATGCCCGTCGATCCATCGCCTTCAGGTAGACGCTCCCGTCAGGCGTCGGAACCTCGAGCTCGAGGATCAGCTCCCCGGGCGCGAGGGTCGTGACGTTCCGGTTGTCGTCCGTCGGCAGACGGTAGAGCTCCTGGAGTGGAAGCTCGCGCTCGGTTGTGTGGATTCGCGCCCGCAGCGCAAGGAGAGCCGCTGCAGGGTCGGAGGGATGCGCCGATGCGCAACGCTCGTTGCCGAGGATCGCATGCTCACGATGCGTCCCGGCCTTCGCATGGCAGCGGTCGCCGCCGTGCAAGTAGCAGGGAAACTTCAGGCGCCAGTACCAGCAGCGGGTCGCCTGCAGGAGGTTGCCGCCGATCGACCCCATCGCGCGGAGCTGAGGCGATGCGGCGAGGCGACAAGCTTCTCGCAGCGCGGCCGGGATCTGGGGGTCGACCTCGAGCTCACCCAGGGTGGTGCCCGCACCGATGCGCGTACCGTCGACCCCGCGCGGAAGGACGCCGCGCACGTCCACGAGCGTGTCGGCCTCGATCAGACGGTCGCGCAGCAGCGGGATCAGCTCGGTCCCGCCGACGAGCGCGCGCGAACCGTTTCCGAGCGCGGCGCTCGCCTCTTCGACGGACTCAGGTCGAACGAGCTCCAACCGGTTCCCGTTCTCGCGCACGAGCCTCGCGCAGGGCCCGCAGCATCTCCTCCCGGCTGATCGGAAGCGAGCGCACGTCGGCGCCGGTCGCGTCGCGGATCGCGTTCGCGATCGCGGCGGCTGTCGGAATGATCGGCGGCTCGCCCAGTCCCTTCGACCCGAGGTTGGTGAGGTGCTCGTCCGGAACGTCCACGAACTCGGCCACGATCTCCGGAACGTCGGCGATCGTCGGCAGCTTGTACGCGTCGAGGGTCTGCGTCAGAACGGTGCCCGTCTGGGGGTCGAGCAGGCGCTCCTCCGCGAGGGTGTGGCCGATGCCCTGGATAATCCCGCCCTCCACTTGTCTGGTGGCGCCCAGTGGATTGATCACTCGACCGACGTCGTGGATCGCCGCGACGCGCTCGACCCGTACTTCACCCGTCTCGACGTCGACAGCAACCTCGGCCACCTGGACGCCGAACGTGAGCACTCGCATGCCGGTCGGGTTCGGGCCACGCGCACCCTTGCCGAGGATCTGACCGTCCTCGAGCAAACCCGTGACCTCCTCGAGCGGCCACGAGCCGCCGTCCGCGGACACGATCTTGCCGCCGCTCAGGTCGAGCACGCGTTCCTCGAGGTGGAAGCGCTGGGCCGCGATCTCGAGGATCTGCCGCTTCGCGTCCGCCGCGGCCGCCCGTACCGCCGGGCCCATCGAGGGAACAGTCGAGGAGCCGGCCGAGATCGAGGCGTACGGTCCGCGCGCGGAGTCGCCCAGCGAGACGTCGACTCGGTGGAGGGGGAGGCCCAACTCCTCGGCCGCGATCTGCGCCATCGCCGTCCGGGTCCCGGTGCCGATGTCCTGCATCGCCGTAATCACGACGACACGGCCATCCGCACCCAGTCGCACCCAGGCGTACGAGGGCGGGCCGCCGCCTCCGTACCAGATCTGACTGGCGAGCCCCACGCCATGTTTCCAGCTGCCTTCGGACCGGGCTCGCACCTCGGCGCGGCGCTCCCAGTGCGGCTCAGCCCGGCGGTAGCACTCGGCCAGGTTCTTGGACGAGAACGGCCGCTCGTCGATCAAATCGGCGTCCGAATAGTTCCGCCGCCGCAGCTCGAGCGGGTCGAGGTCGAGCTTCGCTGCGAGTTCGTCCATCAGACACTCGAGTCCGAACGTGCCTTCGACGAACCCGGGAGCACGGAAGGCGGTGTTCGGAGGCAGGTTCAGCTTCGCGCCGTACTGAACCGTGCGCACGTTCTCGCAGGCGTACAGCATTTGCATGGGGCCTTCGGTCGAAGGCGACCAGCCGCGGAATCCGATTGCGTTGACGAACTCTCCTCCGAGCGCCGTGAGCGTCCCGTCCGAACGGGCTCCGACCCGGAGGCGCTGGATCGTCGCGTTGCGGTTCCCGGTCGCCAAATTTTCTTCACGGCGCGTGAGTGCGCACCGAACCGGCCGACCGGTCCGCTTCGCGAGCTCGGCTGCGATGAAGGTGTAGTCGCCCGGAGTGTTCTTGGCGCCGAAGCCGCCACCCATCGCGTGGCAGACCACTCGTACCTTGTCCTCTGGGAGCCCCAGCTGCTCGGCGACGTCCGAGCGCACACCCCAGATGTACTGCGTCGAGATGTAGACCGTGATGCTGCCGTCCGGTTCCCACTCCACGACCGATTGGTGGGTCTCGAGCGAGTTGTGCAGTACAACCTGGGTGCGGTACTCAGCCTCGAGGACGACGTCGGCCTCAGCGATTCCGCGCTCGAAATCCCCGCGTTCGTACGTCGTTGCCTCGCTCACGAGCGAGCGTTGTCGCACAGCCTCGTCCGGGTCGAGCAGCGGCTCGAGCTGCTGCCACTCGATCTCGATCGAGTCGAGCGCGCCCCGTGCCTGATCGAACGTCTCCGCCGCGACGGCGGCGACCGGCGCGCCATGGTAGCCGGGCTCCTCGCTTAACTGCTCGAGGTCGCCCGGCCCGATCGCGGCGCGGACACCCGGCCCCTCGAGCGCCCGGGCGAGCGCGAGCCGGCGGACTCGCGCCCTGGCGAATGGGCTGCGCAGGACGGCGGTGTGCAGCATCCCTGGGAGCTGAAGGTCGGCGGTGTAGCCGGCGCGCCCGGTGGCGCGGTGACGACCGTCGATCCTCGGCGCGTCGCGGCCGACTGTCTCGAGCGGGCCGGCCGGCCACTGATCGAGTGCGTCCTCTTCGACGATGATCCACTGCTCCGTGTAGCGGCCTTCGACCTCCTTCTCGGTCCTGATCAGCCGCGCCATGAAGCAATCGCCTCCTCGATCTTTGGATAGGTGCCGCAGCGGCAAAGGTTTCCCGCCATCGCATGGCGAATCTCCTCGCGGGTCGGCTCGGGGTTGGCTTCCACGAGCGCGGCGGCCGAGACGATCTGGCCGGGGGTGCAGAACCCGCACTGGAGCGCATCCGCACGCACGAACGCGTCGACGAGCGGGTGCTCGCGCAGCCCTTCGATCGTGGTTACCTCCCGGCCGTCGACGGTGTGCGCAAGCGTGATACAGGAGAGCGTCGGCACGCCGTCGAGCTGCACCGTGCAGGCACCGCAGTGACCTTCCGCGCAGGCGATCTTCGTTCCTGTAAAGCCGAGGTCCTCGCGCAGCGTCTCCGCCAACGTGCGTCCCACCGGGACGTCCACCTCGTACGAGTCGCCGTTGACCCTAAGGGCGAGCATCGGGCGTGACCGAGAGGATGTCGGCGAGGTGGATCAGGCGGAACGTCGCGCGGACAGCCTCGATCCGATCCGGCTCGGTCTCCGCTTCGGGCAAGCCACGCCAGAGCTCCCGCGCGGTCACCAGCAGCTCGCGGATTCGTTCGAGCTCCTCGGGCCGGCCGTCTCGTTCCTCGCACGCATTGAGCGCGAGGCCGAGCACGCCGATCGTGTCGGCCTGTCGTGTCCAGAGGAGAGGCGTCGCCATCGAGAGGTACTGATGGATGCGCGCGTAGACCATGGGCTGGGCCAACATCTCCTCACCTGTCGGCTGCGTCGGCTCCCGCGGCGGCTCGCCGGCCGCGATTCGATTCGCGTTGCCCGCCAGGAGCTCGCGCACTTGATCCTCCGCGAACCCGGCCGTACGCGCCGTGCGAAGGCAGATGAGCAGCGAGTTCGGCAAACGCCCGTACGGGTAGTCGGACGCATAGAGGATCTGCTCGGGCGGAATCTGGCGGTAGAAGTCGAGGAGATCGACGGCGCTCCAGACGGACGTGTCGAAGAAGACGCCCGCCTTCCCGGCGAAGCACGCCGCGAGGTTGGCGAGATCGGCAATGCCGGCATGCGCGATGATCAGCTGAGCCTCTGGGTAGCGCTCGACGAGGCGGGCGAGGTGCGACGCGATCGGCGGGAGTCCGCGACCGCCGTGGATCAGGATCGGCACGCGGCGCTCGGCCGCGAGCGCGAAGATCGGCGCCAGACGGGCGTCGTTCAACAGGAAGCCCTGAGCGCGCGGATGGAGCTTGATCCCGCGGGCGCCGAGGTCGAGACACCGAGTCGCTTCCTGAACGGGCTCTTCGGCCAGATCGAGTCGAACGAAGGGGATTAGACGTCCGCCCGACCGCTCCGAGTAGGCAAGGGTGCGGTCGTTCGCCGCGCGGAACGCCGGGTGCCGGTCGGGCTCGTCCATGCAGAACATGAAGCAGTGCGCGATGCCGTACGAGTCGAGCACCTCCATCAGCTCGTCGTACCGGCCGGACATCCCGTCGATGTCGTCACCGAGGTGGACGTGCGCGTCGAAGATCTCGACCTCTTCGGGCAGCTCGCGCTGCAGTTCATCGTCGTAGAGCGCGATCAACTGCTGCGCTTGCTGGAGCGCGTCTTCCACGACTCGGAGTTTATGTACGCACGCCCGCCGCGAGTCGCGGGCGCGCGTACGTGTGCTCTTAGCGGCGGGCGGTCTGAGCGACCGGCACGACGACCCGGAGCGCCTTCGCGGAGCGCGGGCTCACCCAACGGTCGCCGGGACGACGCGCGGTGATCACGAAGGTGATTCCGCGACGGCCCTGCAGGGTAAGCGTCTCCGCCGGCGTCAGGATGAGCCTTGCGGTCCCGTTCTGCGCCGTCTCGACGAGCTCGGAGGGCAGGAACGTCGTGCCGCTGAACGGCGCGACGCGGACCTCTGCGTCCTTGATCCGGAAGCCGCGGCTGTCGAAGACCCGCACGTTGAAGGTGACAGGGCCCGGCCGGGCGAGTCGCGCCGGACGCACAGTCGCACTGTTGATCACGAGGCGGTGCGGGGCTGTGACCTTTTCGGCCGGAATCCATGTGCGTGTCGCCGTCGGCATCAGATCCGAGACGACCGCGGTTGGCTCGGAGACCGCCGTCCGCGACCCTCCCGCGTTGCTGGCCGTGACTTCCGCGCGAATCCGCTTCCCGATCGCGCTTCTCGGCAGCGTGTAGGACTGTGAGGTCACCCCCGTGTCCGTGCAGTTCGCACCGGCTGCGTCGCAGTGCTGCCACTTGACCGAGAACGCGAGCGGTGCCGTCCCTGTCCATTCGCCGTTGGCCACGGACAGGGTCTCCTCGACCATCGGCGTCCCGCTGATCGTCGGAAGCGAGCTCGAGGCAGGTGCAACCGCGGGACTGATGGCCTCACGGCAAGCCCGCGCGATTGATCCGTCCTTGCTCGCGTTGCCCCATTCCCACACGTCGTAGGCGAGCTCGCCCCACGAATAGGTGTACGTCGAGCGCGTTCCGCCCCAGACCTCGACGCAGATCAAGTGGCCGTAGTCGCCCGCCTGCAGCTGATAGACGTTCGCATCGGAGACGTCGGGCCACGTGTTCGCCGGGACGGCCGGGTAGTTGGTCGTCTTCGGGACTGCCTCAGGGCCCTTGAGGGTGATGCCGTCACGGGAGAAGCGAAAGACGAACTTGACGACGGCGCCGCTCTCGCTCCCCCAACCTCCGTTCCCGGCCATCATCTTCGTGCCCTGCTGCTCGATGCTCGGGTGTTGGGTGGCGAAGGGCTCGCTGGCGACGGCTGCGCCGGCTGAGATGCCGACGACGACGGTGAGGATGGCCGTGAGAACCAGCGTGCGCGTCTTGACCGCGCGGCCTCGATGCTGCGTCATGCGTGACTCCATTCGGCGACGAAAAATTGCGTTAGAGACCCCAAAACTGCCGATATTGCAAGCGCAGGAGGATAGCAATCAAATCGGATACGGCAAGACTCGCGGGTTCGGGCGGATATAGGATCGCCCGCATGACTGACGTTCTGATCTTTTCCGACACCGTTCGCTCACCTGAGCTGCGCCATGAGGTGCCGCTCGTCATCCCAGACCCGTTTCTCTACGCCGAGATCGGCGGGACGAAGCACATCGTGATCAGCTCGATGGAAGCGCTCCGCCTGCAGGAGATCGGCACGTACGAGCTGCACCCGCCGGAGGAGTACGGCCTCGACGAGCTGATCAAGCAGGGGCTCGAGTGGCCTGAGCTCGGTCTGCAGTTGATCGAGCGCGCCGTCGCCGGGCTCGGCGTCAAGGCCGCTACCGTGCCGCCGCAGTTTCCACTGATGGTGGCCGACCGGCTCCGCGCCCAGGGCGTGGATCTGAAGCCCGACTACGAGTTCTTCGAGCGCCGCCGCCGCGTCAAGAACGAGGAGGAGCTCGCCGGGATCCGGCGGGCCCAGCGCGCGGCCGAGGCCGGAATGGACGCGGCGCGAAAGCTCCTGCGCGAAGCCCAACTGTCGAACGGCACGCTCACGTCCGGCGGCGAGACCCTCACGGTCGAGCGCGTCAAGCAGGCGATCGACCAGGCGTTCGTCGAGCATGGCTGCGCCGCCGACGAGTTCATCGTCTCCCACGGCCCGCAGTCTGCGATCGGCCACCACATGGGTGAAGGTCCGATCGCGCCCGACGAGCCGATCGTGATCGACCTCTGGCCGCGCGACCGCGAGTCGGCCTGCTTCGCCGACATGACTCGAACCTTCGTGGTCGGGACCCCCTCCGAGGAGCTCGCTGAATGGCATCGCCTCTGCAAGGAGGCGCTCGACAAGGCGCTCGCCGACATCAAGCCCGGCGTCAAGGGTCGGATGATCTTCGACGGCACCTGCGAGCTGTTCGAGGAGCATGGCTATCCGACGCAGCGCACGAAGAAGGAAGGCGAGACCCTCGACGACGGGTTCTTCCACGGCCTCGGCCACGGCGTCGGCCTCGAGGTGCACGAGCAGCCGGGCATGGGCATCGCCAGCCAGAAGGAGCTCGTCGCGGGCGACGTCGTCACGGTCGAGCCCGGGCTCTACCGTCAGGGCTACGGCGGATGCCGGCTGGAGGACCTCGTTCTCGTCACCGAGCAGGGCGCGGAGAACCTCACGGACTACCCCTACGACCTGAAGCCGTGACCGAGGGGGCAGGCGCCTCGACGATCGACACGATCTTCGTCGAGGAGCGGCGCTATCCGCCCGATCCGGAATTCGCCGCGCAGGCCAACGCGCAGCCGGAGATCTACGACCGCGACCCGGATGAATTCTGGGAGAGCGAAGGTCGTGAGCGGATCACGTGGTTCGAGCCGTTCACGCAGGTCTGCGAATGGGAGCCGCCCTACGCGAAGTGGTATGTCGGCGGCAAGCTGAACATCGCGTACAACTGCGTCGATCGTCACGTCGAGGCCGGCAACGGGGACAAGGTCGCCTACTACTGGGAGGGCGAGCCGGTAGGCGACCGCCACCGGCTGACCTTCAAGGACCTCCAGGACGAGGTCGTTCGTTTTTCCAACGGGCTGAAGGAGCTAGGCGTCCGGAAGGGCACGCCCGTCGGCATCTACATGGGGATGGTGCCAGAGCTTCCGATCGCGATGTTGGCGTGTGCACGACTCGGCGCCCCGCACACGGTCGTCTTCGGCGGGTTCTCGGCCGAGTCGCTCGCCGGTCGCCTGAACGACATGGAGTGTGAGCTGCTGATCACCCAGGACGAGGGCTGGCGGCGCGGGCAGACCGTGCCCCTGAAGCAGAACGCCGACGAGGCCGTCGCCTCCGCGCCCAGCGTGAGGCGGGTCGTCGTCCTGCGCCGCACGAACGGCGACGTCCCGATGGACGACGCCCGCGACATCACCTGGAATGCCGCGATCGAGGGCGCGAGCGCCGACCCGGAGAGCTGTCCGCCCGAGCCGATGGACGCTGAAGACCTTCTCTACCTCCTCTACACCAGCGGGACGACGGCGAAGCCGAAGGGAATCGCGCACACGAGCGGGGGCTACCTCGTGGGCGTCGCGACGACCCACCACTACATCTTCGACATCAAGCCCGACTCCGTGTATTGGTGCGCAGCCGACGTCGGCTGGGTGACCGGGCACAGCTACATCGTGTACGGCCCGCTCTGCAACGGGACGACGGGCGTCATGTACGAGGGGACGCCCGACTTTCCGGACAAAGACCGTTGGTGGGAGATCGTCGCGCGCTACAAGGTGGACATCCTCTACACCGCGCCGACGGCGATCCGCAGCCACATGAAATGGGGCGCCGAGTACGCCGAGCGCCACGATCTCTCCTCGCTGCGGCTGCTCGGCACGGTCGGCGAGCCGATCAACCCGGAAGCGTGGGAGTGGTACCGCCAGCACATCGGCGGTGGACGCACACCGGTGGTCGACACCTGGTGGCAGACCGAGACGGGGATGATCCTGATCACTCCGCTGCCCGGGATCACCACGCTCAAGCCCGGCTCGGCCACGAAGCCGTTTCCGGGCGTCGACGCCGCCGTGTACGACGAGCAGGGCAACGAGGTCGGCCCAGGAGGTGGCGGGTACCTGGTCCTCCGCCGCCCGTGGCCCGCGATGCTGCGGGGGATCTACAAGGATCCAGATCGCTACGTCGAGACGTACTGGTCGCGGTACGCCGTCGCCTACTTCGCAGGCGACGGCGCCCGCATCGACGAGGACGGCGACTTCTGGCTGCTCGGCCGCGTCGACGACGTGATGAACGTCTCGGGCCACAGGATCTCGACGATCGAGGTCGAGAGCGCTCTGGTCGACCACCAGAAGGTGGCGGAGGCGGCCGTGTGCGGACGCAACGATCCTCAGACTGGGCAGGCAATCGTGGCCTACGTGACGCTGAAGGGGGACGACGAGGGCACGGTCGAGATGCTCGAGGAGTTGCGCAACCACGTGGCCAAGAAGATCGGCCCGATCGCGAAGCCCGCGAACATCGTCTTCACCCCCGAATTGCCGAAGACTCGTAGCGGCAAGATCATGCGCCGCCTGCTCAGAGACGTCGCGGAGAACCGGGCGCTCGGCGACACCACCACGCTCGCCGATCCCGCGGTCGTCGATGAGATCAAGACTCGCGCTGTGGCCGAGGCGCCGGATGAGTAGCGCCGAGCGACCGGTCGAATTCGGAGGCCGTCGACCGGTCGTTGCAGACGGACGCGCGGATGAACCGCGCGTCCTGAAGGTCGGCAGCGCAAGCGCAGCCGACGACGTCGCGGAGAACCGGGCGCTGGGCGACACGACGACGCTCGCCGATCCGACCGTCGTCGAGGAGATCAAGGACCGGGCGGAGACGGAACGCACGACCGAGTAGCCGTCACCTGGCAAGAGCGGCCGGAGCTCGTGAAGCCGGCGGGGGAGGCGACGCAGGACGCCTTTCCGGAGTACAACTACCACGCCGACGTCGTCAACCGATACTGGCCTCGGGTCATGGAGGAGCGAGCCGAGTTCCAGTTCAACCTGCTCGAGGGCGACGAGATCGTCGCGCGCGCGTGCACGATCCCGACCCGCTGGAACGGCTCGCTCGACGACCTCCCGGAGGGCCTCGACGACGCGCTCGCGCGCGGCTTCGAGGAGGAGGGTGCCAATGTCCTCTGCGCGATGCTGATCGCGGTCCCCGGCTCTCACCGCGGGCGCCGCATCAGCACCGACGCGCTGCGAGCGATGCTCGACCTTGCGCGCCGGCATGAGCTGACGGCGCTGATCGCGCCGGTGCGTCCGTCGTGGAAGGAGCGTTATCCGCTCGTGCCGATCGAGCGGTACGTCGAATGGCGGCGGGAAGACGGTTTGCCGTTCGACCCGTGGATCCGGATCCACGAACGGTTCGGTGGTGGCATCTTGCGCCCGGCCCCGCACTCGGTTCGTATCACAGGCACGCTTGCCGAATGGGAGGGGTGGACCGAGATGCCGTTCCCTGAAAGCGGCGACTACGTTTTCCCCGGCGGCCTCGCGACGGTCGAGATCGACCGCGAGTCCGACGTCGGGCGGTACTGGGAGCCGAACGTGTGGATGCTGCATCGCGTCGAGTGAGAACCGTCCTGTGCGCCTCGGCGGTGCTGTTGGTCGGGGGTGCAGGTGCCGCTGCGGCCCGGCTCGACCCGGACCTCCTCCAAGCACGCTACGACCGGGCGCGAGACCTCGAGGAGCTGGAGCTCGCGAAGGCCAGGCCCGAGCTCGAGCGGCTGAGAAGGATCAGGCGAGAGATCAGGTGGGCCGAGGCGAACGACGGCAGGCCTGCGAGCTGGGGTCTGAGTCGACAAGTGCCCCGGCCGCGGCTTCCCCGCGGAGCGACGACGCGTGCTCGCAACGTGCGCTCACGCGATTCGCGCTTGGAAGGCCGGCTTGCCGAGATCGGGCGCGGTTACGGCGGCTGGATCGGGTTCTGGGTGCACGACTTGCGGACCGGCTCGGCCGCAGGCTGGAACTCGGACGCCCGCTTTCCCGCCGCCTCGACCGTTAAGCTCGGCGTGCTCGCGGCTGCGCTCTCTCGCTACGGGCCTCGACCCGAGCGCTCGCGGGTCTGGTACGACCTCCGCCAGCTCACCGGCTGGTCGTCGAACCTCGCCGCAAACCGACTTGTGGCGCATGTCGGCGGCGAGAGCGCTGTCGGACGGGCGCTTTGGCGGCTCGGCGCTCGCTCGAGCACGTATCCCGGCCCCTACCGCGCAGGCACGGCCGTTCGCGCCGACGCGCCGAAGCCGCCGCCCCACGGCCACACTCGCGTAACGACGGCGCGTGACCTCGGGCGGGCGCTGTACGCGCTCCAGGCTGCGGCCACAGGCAACCGCTGGCTCCAGCACCGCCTCAGGCTCACCCGCCACGAAGCGCGACTTGCGCTCGATCTGCTCGTCACCTCTTCGTCGGCGGGCGAGAACCGCGGTGTTCTGCGGCCGTTCCTCGGTCGCACGCCGGTCGCCCAGAAGAACGGGTGGATCTCGGACACCCGCGCCACGGCTGCGATCGTCTACCGGCTGGGTCGTCCGACCATCGTGGTCGTGATCGCCTACCGGCCGCGCATCACGACGGACGAGGTGCTCGTGCTCGCCCGTCTCCTCGTCCAAGCGTTGCCGCGCTGAGGCGGCGCCACTGGATCAGGCGAGGAGACGCTCGAAGCGCGCCGGGTCGTCGAACGGCCCGATCGCGGCCAGGTAGAGGCCGTCGCGGCCGAGCACGTCCTGCGCCACCCGCTGGAGATCTCCAGCTGTGACCGCGTCAAGCCCTTCCAGAACTTCGCTCGGCTCGTCGGTTCGGCCCTCGAGCACCTCTCGCCTCAGGCCGAACATCAGGGTCCCATGGGGGCTCTCGAGCTGTAGGACGAAGCGTCCCTTGGCGAAGTTCCGCGCCTTCTCGAGCTCGTCGGCCGGCACAGGCTCGTCGGCGATCTTCTTCAACTCGTCGACGATCGTCCTGACCGCGTCGTCGATCCTGTTGATGTCCACGCCCGCCTGCGTGAACAGGGAGCCCGCGTCCGTGTAGCTGTTGTTCGTGCCGAAGACGTAGTAGGCGAGGCCGCGCTTCTCGCGGACCTCGGTGAAGAGACGTGACGACATCCCTCCTCCGAGCACCGTCGCCAGCATCTGAAGCACATACCGGTCCGGATGCACGAGCGGGATGCTGCGCACGCCGATCGAGACGTGCGCCTGGTCGGATTGCTTCGTGTGCAGCTTGACGCGCGGTCCTCCGATGTCCGCGATCTGCACGGGGTCCGGGCCGACCGCCTCACCTGGGGGCAGGTCGCCGAGCAGCTCCTCGAGCCGCGCAGAGAGATCGCTGTCGAACCGGCCCGCGACGCCGACGACGAGCCGCGACGGCTTGTACCAGCGCTCGAGGTACTCCAGGAAGGTCTCGCGGGTCGCCGCGCGGACGGTCTCCTTGGTGCCGATGATGTCCCAGCCGAGCGGCTGGTCGCCGTACAGAAGCGACTCGTAGACCCCGCCGAGGTAGTCGCGCGGCGTATCGAAATACATGTTCATCTCCTCGACGATCACGCCCTTCTCCCGCTCGATCTCGTCGGGCGTGAAGCGCGAGTTGCGGAGCATGTCCACGAGGACGTCGAGCGCGACATCGCGGTGCTCGGCGGCGCACTTGACGAAGTAGCCGGTGTACTCCTTGCCGGTGAAGGCATTGAACTCGCCGCCGATCGAGTCGATCTCGGTCGCGATGTCTTTCGCAGTGGGACGCGAGTCGGTTCCCTTGAACACCATGTGCTCGGCGAAGTGCGCGATGCCGCTGGTCTCTCGCGTCTCGTAGCGCGACCCCGCCGCGAGCATGAGGAAGCAGGTCGTCGAGGCGACCTGAGGCATCGGCGCGGTCAGTACGCGCACGCCGTTCGTCATCGTCATGCGCTCGTAGGTCACGCCGCGATCGGCGTCAGCCGTTGTCGCCATTCCTCGGGAATCTCGCGGGACTCGCTGCGCTCGTAGTCGTAGGCGACGAGCACGGTCTTCGCCTCCGCGACGAGCCGGCCGTCGGAGCAGAGCTCGTGCTCGAGCTGGAAGCTCTTCGTCCCCACGCGCCCGATGCGAACGCCGATCTCGACGTCGTCGCCGAAATCGACCGGGGCGCGAAAGTCGATCTCGGCATGCGCGAGGATCATCGTCATCCCACCGGTGTCGGGCCTGTCGAAGGCACCGAGCGAGCGCAGGAACTCGATTCGGGCGGTCTCGATCCAGGTCAGGAAAACAGCGTTGTTGACATGACCCATCGGATCGAGGTCGCGAAAACGCGCCGTCTCGCGGTGCACGAAGGGGAACCCCTCCACCGGCGCGATGCTATCTGCGTGGTCTGTCTTCGAGCCGATAGACAAAGCGGACCGCCTGCCAGTCGTCGTCGATCGCCGCCGACTTGTTGTCGACGAGCCCGCCATCCAGGCCGATCGTCTGGACGTCTTCGAACGTGAGGTCATTCTCGATCTTCGAGGCCTTCTTCGGCCACGCGATCCAGAGGCCGTCAGCAGGCTTCAGCGTCCGTTTGAGCCCTGCGAACCGACGCTTCAGGTCGGCCCGGCTGGTCGTGAAGAAGACGACGACTCCGGAGCCGGCCTTGGCGCCGAGCTTCGTGGAGAGCGGCGTCGCCGAGGAGTCCTTGTGTGTCATGCGTGTGCGGCCCAAGCCTCCAGGAGCTCTTGCTCACGCTCCAGCGCGAGCCCGGCATCGCTCGTCGTCTGAGCGCGCTCGAGCGTGTCGCGGATCGTCTCCTCGAGCGGCCGGAAGGTCAGCCCCGCCGCCACCGCGCGCGAGACGTCCGCCTGGAGCAGCCCGTTGTCCTCCTCGCACACCCAGAGCGGGAGCTCCATCCAGGTGCCGACCTCTCGCTCGAGCAGAAACTCCTCGGGGATCCAGACGAGTCGCGCCTCCGCCGAAGTCACGCGGACACACTCTTCGAGCAATGCACGCATCGTGGCCGGCGGCTCCGGCCCGGTCGCATTGAACACTCCCGTTGTCTGCGTCGCAGCCGCGCGCACGATCCATTCGGCGAGATCGCGGACGTCGATGAACTGCACCTGACGCTCGGGTCGGCCGGGCGCGAGCACGTCGCCGCCGCGGGCGATCCGGTGCGGCCAGTACGTGAAGCGGCCGGTCGGGTCGTGGCGCCCGACGATGACCCCGGGACGGACAAGGAGCGCACGACCCGTGAACGCGACGTCCACCTCGCGCTCGCAGAGGGCCTTCAGTGCCCCGTAGTGCTTCAGCACGTCCTCGCTGCCCGGCTCGGCGAGCTTCTCGAGCGGATCGTCCTCGGCGGGCGCGCCGTGGAAGTCGGCGTACACACTGACGCTCGAGATGAAGACGTAGCACTCGACGGCGGGGGCGAGCAGCTGAGCGGACGCACGCACGACACGAGGCACGAAGCCGCTCAGGTCGACGACCGCGTCCCACTCGCGACCCTCGAGCGCACCGAGATCGCCGTCCCGATCTCCACGGAGCTTCTCGACCTCCGGGAACAGCTCGGGATTCGTCTGCCCCCGGTTGAAGAGCGTGACCTCGTGCCCACCGTCGAGGGCAGCCTCCACGATCGCGCACCCGAGGAACTTCGTCCCGCCGAGGACCAGCAACCTCAAGGCTTTAAGCCGCCGTAAAGATTCCGGAGCTGCACTTGTGATCGCCCCAAGCCTCTCGCTACGTTCGATTCGCAATGGTTTGTAACAGCTTGGGCATGGCTGTCGTCGACCCCCTGGTCGACGTCCTGAACGACAAGACGCCGCTGTATCCCCCGTGGGGTCGGATCGCGGTGATCGTCTTGCTGTTCGCGCTCGCGTGGACCGTTTCGCGCCTGAGCGCGCTTGTGGCTCGCCGTGTGCTCGCGTGGCACGATCGTCTCCACGCCGAGCCCACCGATGGGCTGAGCGACCGGATCACGAACATCCGGCGCCGGGAGACGAGCGTCGCGGTCATCCGAGCCGGGATTGCATACATCGCCTTCGCGACTGCGCTCGTCCTCTCGGTAGGGCAGTTGACAGGCGGAGTCGATCGCCTGACCGCCATCGCAGGCGCGTCGTTCTTCCTGATCCTGGCCGGCTTCGCAGTGCAGCGCGTGCTGACGGACCTGATTGCCGGCACGGCGATGTTCGCGGAGCGCTGGTACTCGGTCGGGGACACGATCGTGATTCCGACCCTCGAGCTGCAAGGCGTGGTCGAGGACGTTTCGCTGCGCCGGACGAAGCTCCGTACCCTCGACGGCGAGATGATCCACGTCCACAACTCGCAGATTCCCGCAGTGCGGGTGCTCCCGCGCGGCGCGAAGGAGCTTGCGATCGAGGTCTTCGTCTCGGATCAGGACGCGGCCGGGCGCGCGATCGCGTCCGTGACGCCCCTGCTGCCTGAAGGCCCGACGACGTTCGTCCGTCGCCCGGTGATCGATCTGATCGAGGAGCTCTCCGAGGGGCTCGTGCGGATCCGTCTCACGGCGGCCGTCGCGCCGGGGCGGGAGTGGCTGGCGGAGGGCTTCTTCGCTGACCTGCTCCGAGAGCAGGCCGCCTCGGACGTGATCGTGCACGGGCCGGTCGCCCTGTCGGTGGACGAGGGCGCATCTCGTTCGTTCGCGCGCGCGACTAGGTCGAGCTGGGTGCCTCGGCCAGCGGCCTAGGATGGCCTAGAGAGCGCCGAGCTCGTCGAGGAGCCGGTCGACCTCCTCGACCGTGTTGTAGTGGACGATCCCGACCCGTAAGGCTCCCTCGGGCAGGCCGAGGCGCTTCATCACCTCGAGCGCGTAGTAGTCGCCGTGCCAGACGGCGATGTCGTGCGCCGCGAGCCGCTCCGCCGCCGCGCTCGGCGAGAGGTCTTCGAGCGTCAGTGCAAAGGTCGGCACTCGCCCGTCCATCGTCGGCAGGCCGTACAGCCGACACGATCCGGGCAAGCCGGCGAGGAAGCGCTCGCCGAGCAGGCGCTCCTGCGAGCGGATCGCATCCCAGCCGACCGACTCGACGTAGTCGACGGCCGCGACGAATCCGGCGAGCAGCTCCTGCGCCAGCGTCCCGCTCTCGTGGCGGCTCCCAACGGGTTGATCGGGTGCCGGACGCACCTTGTACGCACGCCAACGGTCGAGCAGGTCGCCTCTGCCGAAGGCGACGCCGAGGTGCGGGCCGAAGAACTTGTAGGGCGAGCAGATCAGGACGTCTGCGCCGAGCTCGGTGACGTCGATCGGTTCATGGGGAGCGAGGTGAACCGCGTCGGCCCAGGCGAGCGCTCCCACTTGATGGGCCAGCTCCGCAACGCGCGCGCCGGGGACGCGTGTGCCGAGGGCGTTGGAGGCGAGCGTGAAGGCGACGATCCTGGTCCGCTCGGTCAGTTGCCGCTCGAGGTCGTCCAAGTCAAGGGTCGTGTCCTCGCGAAAGTCGACGAAGCGGACCTCCAGGTTGCGGTCACGGGCCAGCTCGAGCCAGGGCGCGATGTTCCCGTCATGGTCGAGCCGGGTGACGACGATCTCGTCGCCTTGCTCGAGCTCGCGCCCCACCGTCCGCGACAGCGCGAAGTTGAGCGTCGTCATGTTTTGGCCGAACACGACCTCGTCGGGTGTGCATCCGAGGAAGCCGGCTGCGGCCAAGCGAGCGTCCGTCATCAGTCGATCGCTCCGGCGGCTCTCTCCGAACGCGCCGCCGAGATTCGCGTTCGACTCCCTGAGGTAGTCCGTGATCGCCTCGATGACGCTGTCCGGCACTTGTGTTCCCGCCGGCGAGTCGAAGTGGATCGTCGGCGTCGCGAGTGACGAGAAGCGGGCGCGGATCGCCCCGACGTCGAGTGCGGTCGCAGACAGGGACCGCACGCTACCCGACTCTCGGCGCAACTACAGTGAGCATGTGAGTCCCACGACCCTGACACCCCCGAAGGAACGCATCGACCGCGGTACGGGAAGCGGTCTCGGAGAGCCCTGGCGCGTGATCGTGCTGAACGACGATCACAACACCTTCGAGGGTGTGGCGTTCGCGCTCTCGAAGGTCATTCCGGGCGTCAGCTACGACAAGGGGATGTCGATGGCGAACCGGATCCACAACAGGGGCCAGGCGATCGTGTGGTCGGGCCACCGCGAGCCGGCAGAGCTCTACTGGGGCCAGCTGGCGGACTGCGGGCTCACGATGGCGCCGCTCGAGCGCTAGTCACTCGAGGCCGGCTTCGAACCTCAGCACCTTTGCTCGAACCGGTACCGGCGAGCCGTATCCTCAGCCCGCATGGCCGACTCCGGCCCACTTGCCGTGCTTGGAGCCACTGGCTACACCGGCGGCCTCGTCGTCGAGGCCGCGCGTGAGGCTGGCATGCCCCTTCGGCTTGTGGGTCGGAGACCCGCCGCGCTCGAACGCATCGCGCGCGCCGGGGAAGAGATCAGGGTCGCGGACGCGCGTGACGAAGCGGGCCTGATCGACGCCTTCGACGGCGCTTTCGCCGTCGCCTCTGTAGCCGGTCCCTTCCTCGCGCTCGGCGCGAAGCCGGTGGCCGCGGCGATCGCAGTCGGCGCTCACTACCTCGACACAAGCGTCGAGCAGGCCTTCGCCCAGCTCGTCTATGAGGGCTTCGGAGACTCGGCGGAGGAGCGCGGTGTCGTCTTGCTGACCTCGTTCGGATTCGACTATGTCGCGGGAGACCTTGCGGCTCGACTCGCTGCGCAGGAGCTCGAGGAGCCGCTCGACGAAATCGTTGTCGCCTACTCGGTCGAAGGGTTCAGGTTGTCGGCAGGCTCGCGACGGACGCTCGGTCACGTGATGGCTCGGGGTCACCTCGCCTATGAGGAAGGTCTGGTCGAGTCTCGCTTCGGCCGAACGACGCGTCGCATCCGCTTTCCTTCCGGAGAGCGCAGCGTCGTCGAGTGGGGCGGCGCCGAGCCGCTGACGGTCCCCCGGCACACGAACGTCCGGCGTGTGCGGTCGTACGTCAAAGCTCCGACGTTCGTCGCCCGAACAGGTCGGATCGCAGGGTTGGCCGCGCCGCTCGTGCGACTGTTAGGACGAGTCGGGTCTGGCCCCGCGGTCGACCGTCGGCGACGAGCTCGTTTCGCCGTGGTTGCCGAGGCGGTGGGCGAAGCAGGTGGCCGTCGTACAACGCTGGTGGGATCCGACGTGTACGGCGTGACTGCCGCCGCAATAGTGCGCGGGACGGAGGCGCTTCGACGCGGTGAGGCGCGCGGGGCCGGGGCGCTTGCGCCGGCGGAGGCATTCGACGCGGCGCCGCTTGCGAACGGCTTGAGCCCGCTGATGCGGCTCGAGTCGGTGGACGACTTGTGACGTCCGGTTCCAGGCGTACGGTCCGGTCGTGCGACGTCTTCGTCAGCTCAGCGAGGCCGAGTGCTACGCCCGCTGCTACGGCGCCGGAGACGAGAGTGTCACGATCGTCCGCCTCGAACGGATCGTCCAAATCGACCGGCGGCGCCTGAGGATCGCACCGCGTCTCTCGGGTGAGGCGCTCCGCGCGCTGTTCGAGGAGAGACTGGCAGCGCGCACGCCGGACGCCGAAGCCGCCTGACGGCGCTCCAAATCGAGCCCGCCGCCATCCGGTAGAACGCCGGGGTGGCGATGTTCCTCGTCATGCTGCGCCGCTCCGGGCCTGACTGGGACCCTTCGAGGCCGATGGAAGAACAGTCCGACTGGCCTGCTCACGCCTCCTACATGGACGAGCTCGTCGACGCGGGTTTCGTGGTTCTCGGCGGCCCACTTGCGGACGAGCACCGGGTCGTACACGTCGTCGAGGCCGACTCGGAGGAAACAGTTCGCGCAACTTACGCGAGCGATCCGTGGAGCGAGACACATCTCGTGGTCGACACCGTCGAGCCGTGGACGATCAGGCTCGACGCTCGGCGCGGCTGAACCGAGTTTCCCTGAAGCGCCGTCCCGCGCGGCCTCTTTTGCCGGCGGCCGAACATCGACTGCATACACGGTTCACGTGCGCGCGCGCGCGTCACCTTGGGAACCCTCCGCCTCACCCCGCTTTCGAGCGTATCGACCAAAATCGCAGGCGTGTGAGCCGAATGGGTACCGAAACTGTAACGAGCGCCGTCCCCGACGTCCTGGCGCCTGGGCCGCGCATCGTCTTCTGCGGTATTAATCCCGGCCGGGCCTCGGCGGCGGCCGGCGCACATTTCGCGAATCCGCGCAACGACTTCTGGCGCCTGCTGCACGCGGCGGCGTTCACTCCGCGCCTCCTCGATCCGTCGGAGCAATTCGATCTCCCGCTGTTCGGCGTCGGCGTGACGAACGCTGCGCACCGGACGACGCGCGGCTCCGGTGATCTGCGCCGCGGAGACTTCGCGGGCGCCGCCGAACGGCTGGAATCGCTCGCGCACAACCTCAAGCCGGCGTGGCTCGGCTTCGTCGGGAAGGAGGCGTACCGCGGCACGTTTGGGTCGCCGACACAGCTCGGCTTGCAGGAACGCGTGCTCGACGAGACGCGCGTCTTCGTCCTCCCGTCGACGTCACCCGCGAACGCGGCGGTACCGTGGAGCGAACGGCTGCGCTGGTTCTCCGAGCTCGCCGCGCTTAGCGCACCGGAGCCCCGTCCCGGCGTCCGCGCACTCCTGCTCGACCCCGCCGACCGCGTGCTCCTCCTCCAGTATCCCGGCTGGACCCCGAACGTCTGGGTCGGTCCCGGCGGCGGCATCGAGCCCGGCGAAGATGCGGAGGAAGCTTTGCGCCGTGAGCTCTCCGAGGAGATCGGTCTCGAGGACGCGGAGATCGGGCCTCCGCTGTGGACGAGGTCGCACATCTGGTCGTGGCACGGTCGCGTGTACGACTCGCACGGGGCGATCTACCTCGTGCGCGTCGGCGACATCGCTGTCCGTCCCGAGCTGGAGGACGCGAGGTTCCATTGGTGGACGCTCGACGAGCTCACCGAGACGAGCGAGCTGCTGTCTCCGCGCCGGCTTCCGGAGCTCCTGCTCGACCTCCTGACCCACGGGCCGCCGACGGAGCCCTTTGACGTCGGTCTCTGAGCTCGAGCGACGGCGAGCGTTCGAGTGCCGGCTCACGCCCGACCGTGCGCTGGAGACAATCGACGAAGCCCACGAGTTCCTGCGCGACCGGGGACTCTTCACACTGATGCCGAGCACGTCTCTCCCGAGCCTGTTCGGCGCCTGCCACGAGGAGCCGTACATGCCGGGCAAACCCGGCTTCGCGCAATGGCCGAAGACGAAGTACCCGTGGGCGTTCGAGCTGCGCGATCGGCCGGACGTCCACGTTCTGAAGATCCTGCGCGGAAAAGAGCTTTACCTGTCGGACGAGACGATTGCGCTTGCGGCCCCGCTTTGCCGTAGCGAGCTCGCAAAGGCCGAGCGCGGCGATGACGGTGACGACGCCCAGCGCCTGGTCCGGCACCTCGCCGCAGCCGGACCCTCTGCCCTCGACGAGCTGAGGGATGAGCTCGGTCTGGACTCGAGGGCACTGCGACGAGTTCGCGTGCCGCTCGAGCGCCTCGGCGCCGTTGCGTCGCGCGGACTGATCGTGCCCGCGAAGAGCGGCGGGCACCGGCACACCGGTGAATTGCTGCGCTTCGACCAGCTCTACTCCGGCCGCGAGCGCGATGAGGGCGTGGGCGGTCTGGTCGTCGCAGGAGTGCGCGCTGCGGTCGTCGCTCCCGAGCAGGACGCGCGGCGCTGGTTCTCATGGCCGGTGTCCGCCGACCTTGTCGACGAGCTCGTCGGCGCCGGTCGCTTGACTCGTCCCGGAGCCGGCTGGCTCGCCTCGTCCGCCCCATGATGGGGATTCACCGCCGAAAGTCCATCGCGTAAGCGCGCTGGACTTTTGGCGGCTAACCGCGCCAGCGGTTGGTTATGGGCGTCCGTCGATCGCGTCCGAAGGCCTTTGGGCGCAGCTTGACGCCCGGAGGCGCCTGCCGACGCTTGTACTCGGCACGGTCGATCATCGCGATCGCCCGCTCGACCACGTCCGGGTCGAAGCCGTCGGTCGAGAGCTCTTCTGCCGATCGATCCAGCTCGACGTAGGCCTCGAGAACCTCGTCGAGGGCCGGGTAGGGCGGCAAGGAGTCCGCGTCGAGCTGGTCCTCACGGAGCTCCGCGCTAGGTGCGCGCTCGATGATCGACTGAGGGATCACTTCCTGGCCGGCAGCCTCGTTGAGGTGGCGCGCGAGCCGGAAGACATCCGTCTTGTACACGTCCTTGAGCAGAGCGAAGCCGCCGGCCATGTCGCCGTAGAGCGTCGCGTACCCGACTGAGAGCTCGGACTTGTTCCCGCTGGCGACGACCAGCCAGCCGAACTTATTCGAGAACGCCATCAGCAGGAGCCCGCGAACGCGAGCCTGGACGTTCTCCTCCGTCAGATCAGGCTTCCGGCCGGCGAATGCATCCGCGAGGGTCCCAGTCACGGCCTCGACGATCGAGTCGATGGGCAGCTCGCGAAAATCCGCGCCAAGGTTCTCGGCGAGACGACGGGCGTCGGCCCGCGTTCCTTCGGACGTGTAGCGGTAAGGCATCGAGATGCAGTGCAGGCGCTCGGGGCCGACGGCCTCCGCCGCGATCGCCGCGGTCACCGCCGAGTCGATTCCGCCCGAGACGCTAACGACCACGTCGCGGAAGCCGTTCTTCTCGACGTAGTCGTGGAGCCCAAGTCGGAGCGCGCGCCGCATCTGCTCCAGATCGTCGAGCACGGGGGCGATCGCAGGCGCGTGGCCACGGACGGGCGCGCCCTGCGGCTCGCCGACGTCGACGGTCGTCACCGGCGGGACCTCGCCCCGCTCACGCGCCAGTGCGCGCCGGCGAACGTCCCTCAGGCGACGGGCGATCACAGCGGTCGGGTCGATGTCGACGACCACGAGTGCCTCCTCGAACCCGGGAGCCCGCGCGAGCACATCACCCTCGTCGTCGAGGACGAGCGAATGGCCGTCGAAGATCAGCTCGTCTTGGCCTCCGACCGCGTTCACGAACGCAACGAAGCAGGAGTTGTCGCGCGCGCGAGCGACGAACATCTCCTCGCGCTCACGGTCTTTGCCGACGTGGAACGGAGACGCCGAAAGATTGACGAGGAGTTGTGCGCCGGCGAGTGCCAGGTCTGTCGCAGGCGGCCCCGGCTGCCACATGTCCTCGCAGACTGTCGGCCCGATCAGCGTTTCGCCGAGCCGAAGCAGCAGGAGGTCACGGCCCGAGGCGAAATAGCGATCCTCGTCGAAGACGCCGTAGTTCGGCAGGAAGCGCTTGCGATAGACCGCCTTGACCTCACCCGACGCGCAGACCGCGCAGGCGTTGTACAGGTCGCCTTCGAAGTGGGGAGCTCCCACCAGCACGACGACGTCGTGCGCCGATTCGGCGATCCCGCTCAGCGCCCTCTCGGCGGCCCGAATGAAACCGGGCCGGAGCAGGAGGTCCTCGGGCGGATAGCCCGTGACCGCGAGCTCGGGGAAGGCGAGGAGATCGGCGCCGGCCTGCTTCGCTTCCTCGATCCGCTCAACGATCCGATCGCGGTTTCCGTCGATGTCGCCGACGACCGTGTTCATCTGAGCAAGCGCCAGCCTCACGCGCTCAGTCTAGCGGTTTTAGACTACGAGGCGAAAACTCGATGAGTAAGCGCACGCGTGGCGGGTACGAGCGGCGTGTGAGCTTCGCTCGTGGGCGACTGGTACGGCTGGTTCGGGTGGGCGCATTCGTCGCGCTCGTTGCGGCGCTGACCGGCGTCGCCGCTGCGCTGGCCGCGAATTCCGCGACCTACCCGGACCGCGCCGGCGATTCTGGCGCGGCGGCGGACATAACGCTGGTCTCGGTCTCCTCGGACGATGCCGGTCTGGTCACCGTTCGCGTGGAGTTTCCGGGTCGGCCGACCCTCTCCGGAAACGACGGCGTGGCGCTGGGCCTCGACGTCGACCAAAACCCGGACACAGGCAGCATTTTCTACGGCACCGAGTACGTCATCGTCGTGGCGGGGAACGGCGGCTACGCAGTGCAACGCGCGGTGCGGCGCACGTTCGAGCGCGCTTTCGAGGAGTCTGTGCCGCCGGCCTCCCTCCAGGTAACGCTCACGGCAGGCGCGGCGACGATCGTCTTCAATCGCGCCGACTTCGGCATGTCAGGAGGCGGCTTCAACTTCTTCGTCGACACCGAACGAGGACAAGCCGTCGACTTCACGCCCGACTTCGCGACCGTCAACTACCAGTTCGTCGCCGGCACGCCTCCGCCACCTCTGGCGCGCGACGCTCTGAGGCCGATGGTGCGGGCATTGCCGGCGACAGGAAAGCGTGGTCGGACGGCGAGGCTCTTCCTGCGCGCGGCGGATAACCGCAACGAGGCGCGCGCGGACGTCCAGATCAGCCGCCGTGGCCGAATCGTCGGGCGGTCGAACACGAGCTTCCGCCAAATCAGCGCGTTCTACAGGTACTACATCACCGTCCGCGTGCCGCGCAGCACGCCGCGTGGGCGTTACCAGTTCTGCATTCGCCTGGTCGATCGCGCCGGCCTGCGGAGTCCCTGGAGCTGCGCGCGCCTCACGGTTAGCTAGCTCTGCGCGCTCGGACCTGTTGCGCTCGGCTGGCGCGGCTAGCCGTGCCGGCCGAACTGCGCCACCCAGAGGGCTCCGCCGCCCGGGCCGGTCACATAGGCGATGCCGATCTCCCGCCACCGCCCGGAGAGGAGCGCCGCTCGGTGGGGTGGTGAGTTCAGCCAGCCGGTGACCGCGTTCTGAGGCGAGCCAAGGGGGCCCGTGCCCCAGGCGAGGTTCTCACCCACGCTGTAGCTGCCGCGGGCATAGCCGGCTCGCCGAAAGACTCCGATGAAGCTCTGGCCGCAGGGTGTGTGCGAAATCTGGCCGCAACGCTTGATCGCGGCAGCCCGTAACGCGGCCGAACGGTTGAGGCGGATCGACATTCGCAGCGCTCGCAATCCGTGTTGTCGGCGTACGAGCGTGATCAGGCGGCGGAGCGAGGCGACGTGGGCTGCCCGCGTCGTCGCGTTTGCTCCGACCTCGGTCGCGGACGCAGTGGACGTCTCCGCGGCCGGCGCGGCCACCGCGCTCGTCGTCAAGAGCGCCGCCACGGCCGCACAAAACGCCGCCAGTTTGCTTGTTATCAGTCTCCCGACTCGACTGTGCAGCGCAGATCCCCCCGGATCGCCGAACAGTTCGTCAGGAGGTTAGACGCGTGGTCGGCTGGAACCTTGCGCCGTGCCTCCTGATCTCGCTGGCTATGCCCGTTCTCGTCGCAAACGAATCGCGTTCAGGTCATGTTCGACAATCAGGTCGATTCGCCTTTCGAGCTCCTCGGGCGGATCGTGCTCCGCATGAAGGTAACGGCCGCTGAGGCGGTCGAAGCGGCCCGACGCGAGCGCGCGGACGAGGCTAGGAGCCGCCTCGTCGGGAGTCCAGGGGGCGTCGTCGGAGAACCTGCCTTTTGTCATCTCTGTGCGGACGAGACCGGGAGAGATGGGGAAGACGGGGATACGCCCCTCGAGCTCGTTCGCGAGCGTCTCGCCGTACCGGCAGACGGCGGCCTTGCTGGCTGGGTACGCCGTGTGGGTCGCCCCGGGAAGGTAAGCCGCCCCGCTCCCGGTAATGACGATGCGGCCGCGGCCGCGCTCGAGCATTCCGGGGATCACCGTGCGGCAGCAGAGGTGCACGCCGAGGAGGTTCACCTCGACGATGCGCCACCAGTCATCGGGATCGACGTCCCAGGTGGAGCCGTCCTGGTTACCGAGGCCGGCGTTCGCTACGAGCAGGTCGATCGGGCCGAGCTCGCGCTCGACTTCCGTCACCATCCGTTCGACGTCTCGGCGCCTGGAGACGTCGGCCACGACAGCCAGCCCGTCCAGCTCGCGTGCGACCGCTTCGACCTGCTCCGACGTTCGGGCTGACACGGCCACATGCGCTCCGGCCGCGGCAAGTTCGCGCGCGATGTTCGCCCCCACGCCGCGCCCACCGCCGGTAACGAGCGCGATCTGGCCCTGGAGTTCCACGCGACGAGGATAGAGGGCGCTACTCGAAGAAGCTGACAAAGCGGCTGTCGCTCCAGGGCCAAGGGACAGACCCTTCTGTGCCGCGGAGCGTTTAGCTGCGCGTGGCCGGGCGCGCGCCTACACAGCGCGCTCGATCTCGTCGAGCGCGTCGGGATTCTCGAGCGAGGAGAGATCTCCCGGGTCGCGTCCGAGCACCTTCGCGCGGACGGCTCGGCGGACGATCTTGGCGCTGCGTGTCTTCGGCAATGCGCCCACGAACACGATCCGCTCCGGCCGGAAGGCCTTCCCGAGCTCGACTGCGACCGCCTCGCTTACCTCCCGCGCCAGCTCGTCGCCGTCCTCGGCGTCCGGCTTGAGCACGCAGAAGATCCACGCGACTTCACCTTTGATCTCGTGCGGGACGCCGATCGCAGCTGCCTCGGCCACGGCCGGATGGGCGACCGCCGCCGACTCGAGCTCCGCCGGTCCAACTCGCTTGCCGGCGATGTTCAGCGTGTCGTCGGAGCGCCCGTGCAGATACCAGTAGCCGTCCGCGTCGACGGACGCCCAGTCACCGTGCGTCCACACGCCCGGAAACCGGCGCCAGTACGTCTCCAGGTAGCGCTCGGAATCACCCCAGATGCCGCGCGTCATGCCGGGCCACGGTCGCTTGCAGACGAGCTCGCCGACCTCCCCTCGAACCGAACGGCCCTCGCTGTCGAAGACGTCGACGTCCTCGCCCAGCGCCGGGAACCCCAGCGAAACCGGCTTGATGGGCTCGACCGGAGTGACCGACAGGAAGCAGGCGCCGACCTCGGTGCCCCCGGAGAGGTTGATGATCGGCGTGCGGCCGCCCCCGACGTGCTCGTGCAGCCACATGTACGGCGCGGGATTCCATGGCTCACCCGTGGTCGCGATCGCGCGCAACGTCGACAGGTCGGTCCGTGGCTCGCCCTTGGGGATCAGCGCTCGGATCAAGGTCGGCGAGACTCCGAGGAGGTTCACGCGCTCGCGCTCGACCAGCGTCCAGAGTCGGTCCTCGGGCGTGTCCGGGGCGCCTTCGGCGAAGACGATCGTCGCTCCGACGGCCCCACCGCCCACGACAGTCCACGGGCCCATGATCCAGCCCATGTCGGTGGCGAAGTGGATCCGATCGCCGGCGCTCACGTCCGTCGGGTAGGCGACCTCGCGCGCGATCGAGACGAGGAAGCCGGCATGGACGTGGAGGGCTCCCTTGGGGCGACCCGTCGTCCCGGACGTGTACGCGAGCAGGTACGGCTGCTCGGAATCGACTTCGAGGGGCGCGAGCTCGCCCGGCATGTCGTCGACGAGCTCGTGCCAGAACCGGTCACGACCGACGACCATCGGCACGTCTTCGCGTCCGAGCCGCTGCCAGACGACCACGTGGGTCACGGTTGGTGCTTCCCGCAACGCCTCGTCGGCGATCTCCTTCATGGGAACCTCCGCGCCGCGTCGCAGCGACCCGTCCGCGGTGATGAGGACCTTCGCGTCAGCATCGGCGAGACGAGCCGCGATCGCCGGTGCCGCGAAGCCCGAGAAGATGGGGACGAAGATCGCGCCGAGGTGAGCGCACGCATGCGCCGCAATCGCGGCCTCGGGCGTCATGGGCAGGAACATGCCCACCGCATCGCCGTCGCCGACGCCGAGTGACGCCAGACCCTCTGCAAGTCGCGTGATCTCAGCGGAAAGCTCGCGCCAGGTGAAGGTCGATCGGTCGCCGTCCTCGAACAGCCCGACAGCCGCTTCCTCGTCAGCCCGTTCGCTTTGGGCCCACTTGTGCGCGCAGTTCCACGCGAGGTTCAGCGTTCCGCCGACGAACCATTTGGCCCACTCGATGCCACCTTGCGTGTCGAGCACCCGGCGCCACGGCTGCCAGAACTCGAGCGCGAGATCGTCGACGAGCTCCGGCCAGAACCGCTCCGGATCCTCGATCGAGATCCGGTGCAGGTCGTGATAGTCGGCGCAACCGAGCCGCCGCATCAGTCGTGTGACGTTCGCGCGCTCGACCTGGTCTTCGGTCGGCGTCCAGACGAAGTCCGGCACGGCAGGAAGCGTAGTCCACGCTCGCTCGTTTCTTAAGAGGAGCTACG
>JBKOXM010000146.1:0-9920 GCA_046724925.1 Actinomycetota bacterium
CGTGTCTTCAGGGATCCCGGGGATCCCCTGGGGGCAGTTGCGGAATCGGAGCGGAACCCTGTTCGGGAAGATATTCGGCATCGGGCTCCCGCGAACGGGCACGAGCAGCCTCACGGTCGCGCTGGAGCTGCTCGGCTTCCACTACCCGTCCTTGCGCTTTCGGTACGGAAGGGTCGGAGCGGCCCTCGGTTTCGATGAGCTGCGCCTGAGCCGGATCGATCTCGAGTTCGAGGCGCCACCAGGCCCGGAGCTCGCGGAGCATTCGCGTGGGAACGCCGAGTTCGCTCGCGCTCTGCGAGCGCTCTCGCGCGGCGATCTCGACTCGTTCACCGGCGGCGTCGCACGCGCAGCTCGACTGGTGCCGAAGCTCTCGACGAGTCCCGGGCTCGTGCTGGCGAAGCTGCATCGACACGCAAACGCAGGCGATGAGCCCACGGGACAGATGGACCTTCTCACGGCGGCGGCCTCGGCGTGGCCGGAGCGCGACGCGCCGGCTGCCGTCGGCCTTCGTCTCTATGCCGCGCAGCGAGCGTTGCGAAAGGGACGAATCCGTTTAGCCCGAGATCTTCTGCGCGGAATCCCGGCAAGAAGCGGGCTTCGAGCGCTCGTGCGTACGTCTCGCGCGTTGGTCTGCTAGAGCGGGATGTTTCCGTGCTTGCGGGCGGGACGAGTTTCGCGCTTCGTCAGCGCGGTCTCGAGCGCGTCGATCACTACAGGCCTGGTTCGCCGCGGCTCGATCACGTCGTCGACGTACCCGCGCTCGGCAGCGCTGTACGGGTTCGCAAACCGCGAGCGGTAGTCCTCAATCAGCTCCGCGCGGCGCGCTTCGGGGTCGTCTGCCTGCTCGAGCTCCTTGCGAAAGACGATGTTCACCGCACCCTCGGGCCCCATGACTGCGACTTCGGCGGTCGGCCAGGCGAAGTTGAAGTCGGCGCGAATGTGCTTGGAGCTCATGACGTCGTAGGCGCCGCCATAGGCCTTGCGCGTGATCACGGCGAGCTTCGGCACGGTTGCCTCGGCGTAGGCGTACAGCAGCTTCGCGCCGTGTCTGATGATCCCGCCCCACTCCTGAGCCGTGCCCGGCAAGAACCCGGGAACGTCCACGAACGTGAGCAGCGGGATGTTGAACGCGTCGCAGGTGCGCACGAATCGAGCCGCCTTCACCGCCGAGTCGATGTCCAACACGCCGGCCAGCGCGCGCGGCTGGTTGCCGACCACGCCGACCGAATGGCCGCCGAGCCGCGCGAACCCGCAGACGATGTTCTCCGCCCAACGTTCGTGTATCTCGAGGAAGTCGCCGTCGTCCACGACCCGAGCGATCACCTGCTTGATGTCGTACGGCTTCGCCGGATCATCGGGGATGATCGAATCGAGCTCGGCCTCTTCGCGATCGGCCGGGTCGACGGACTCGAAATACGGCGGCGGGTCGAGGTTGTTCTGCGGCAGGAACGAGAGCAAGTAACGGGCGTCCTCGAGACACGCTTCTTCGCTTGGCGAGATGAAATGCGCCACTCCCGAGCGCGCTGCGTGGGTGGCCGCACCGCCGAGCTCCTCGAACGAGACCTCCTCGCCCGTGACGGTCTTCACGACGTCGGGCCCCGTGATGAACATGTACGACGTTCCCTCCACCATCAGGACGAAGTCCGTGATGGCCGGTGAGTACACAGCACCGCCTGCCGAGGGCCCCATGATCATCGAGAGCTGTGGGATCACCCCCGACGACTGCACGTTCCGCCAGAAGATCTCCGCGTAACCGGCGAGCGAGACGACCCCCTCCTGGATCCTCGCGCCTCCCGAGTCGTTGATACCGACGACCGGACAGCCGTACTTGGCCGCCGCGTCCATCACCTTGCAGATCTTCTCCGCGAAGACCTCGGAGAGCGAACCGCCGAAGACGGTGAAGTCCTGCGAGAAGGCGAAGACCTTGCGACCGAGGATCGAGCCGTAGCCGGTGACGACTGCGTCGCCGTACGGCCGGTTTTCGAGCATTCCGAACTCAGCCGTTCGGTGGCGAACGTAACGGTCCAGCTCGACGAAGGTGCCCGGATCGAACAGCTTCTCGATCCGCTCGCGCGCGAGCATCTTTCCCTGCTCGCGCTGGCGTTTGACGGCGCGCTCCGAGCCCGCGTGCCGGGCTTCGTCGCGGAGCTGCTGGAGCCGCTCCAGCTTTGCTCTGGTCGTGTCTCCGGAGGTCTCCGGCCGGTCGTCCGTCGTCGCCATGCGCGGAGCGTACTTCCTCCCACTCGCCGCCTGGCCGGGCGGGTGGGACACGTCCGGTGCCTGGCACCAGACGTGCCCGGCTTGGACGCGTCGGCTCCTGCGACCGCCGGACGCCAGCCAGGTCGGCGTCGTGGGGCGGGGCGGAATGGACCTGGCCGGTGCCTGGCACCGGACCTGGCCCGGTCCAGCAGGGCTAGAGTCGCCGGCGTGCCAGGCGTTCCTCCGCTCGACCGCTCCACGATCTGGCCGTATGAGGACGGCGAGCCGGGTGACGTCTACTACCAGCGCTACGCGCACCCGACCGGGCTCGCGGCCGAGGAGGCCCTCGGCGAACTCGACGGCGGACACGCACTCCTCTTCCCGTCCGGTGCAGGAGCGACCACCGCGCTCGTGCTCACGATGCTCGAGCCGGGGCAGACGATTGCAATCGCGGACGACGCCTATTACGGAACGACGGTGCTCCTGCGAACGCTCGAGCGCTGGGGTCTCGGAGTGGTCGAGTTCGACCAGACGAACCCTCCTCCTGAAGGAGTCGATCTGGTGTGGCTGGAGGCGCCCTCGAATCCGCTGCTGACGATGCCCGACTTCCACGCGGCCGCCGAACACGCAGCACCGGTCGTCGTCGACTCGACCGCCGCGACCCCAATCCACGTCCGCCCGCTCGAACAGGGAGCGGACTTCGCCCTTCACAGCGCGACGAAGTATCTCGGCGGCCACCACGACGTTCTGCTCGGCGCGGTGGTTTGCCGGTTCGACACCGACTACGACCGCCTGCTCGAGTTCCGGGGTCGGTCCGGAATCGTCGCCGCCCCCGACTCCGCGTGGCTGCTGCTTCGAAGCCTGAAGACGCTGCGAGCCCGCGTCGCCTGCCAAACCGAGACGGCGAGGATTCTCGCCGACCGCCTTGCCGGTCACGCCGCCGTCGAGCGCGTGCGCTATCCGGGGTTCGGCGGCCTCTTGTCCTTCGACGTCGCGGGCGGCGCCGACGCGGCCCGAACAGTCGAGACATCCACCAAGTCGATCGCGAATGCCACGAGCCTTGGCGGGGTCGACTCGGTACTCGAGACTCGGGCGCGCTGGGAGGGCGAACGGGTGCCTCCCAACCTGATCAGGCTCTCCGTCGGCCTCGAGGACGTTGAGGAGCTCTGGATCGACCTCGAACAAGCGCTCCGGACCGCCGCGCGCACGCGGTAGGGCTTGCAGGCGAAGGAGACATCGCCCAGATTCAGAACTGGAATCAGGCGCTGAACCGCATCGCCCTTTCCCAGCGCGGGCGTCCCCAGGTTGGCGAAAGCGCCGGGCAAGCACGCCACGCGTCCCGGGATCACGCGAATCGCTGCCGATCCCGTTCGCGGAACTCCGCGGAGGAGCCGGAGGTCGGACTCGAACCGACGGCCTAGCGCTTACAAGGCGCTTGCTCTACCAGCTGAGCTACTCCGGCGCAGTCGTAGGGTAGCCCGGCTACTGGAGCACTTGGCGAGTCGCCTGGTGCGCGAGGATCTTTCGTTTCACGCGCTGCAGAGCATTGTCGATCGTCTTCGTGTCGCAGCCCAGACTCTCGGCCATCTCCTCGTACGACTCACCTTCGAGGTAGAGACGCAATGCGTCGGACTCGAGCTTCGAAAGGCCGGTTCCGAGCGCGAAGACCAGGCTCTGCAGCTCCTCGGTGGAGATCACACAGACGGAGGGCTCGTCCACGATCGACCCCGGCAGAGCATCGCCGAGGGTGCAGTCCGAATCGGCGTCCTGGCCGGCCGGCGTCTGGCTGAACGACACGTACGAGTTGAGGGGTGAGTGCTTGTAGCGGGTCGCGGTCTTGATCGCGGTGATGATCTGACGGGTGACGCACAGCTCGGCGAAGCTGCGGAAGGAGGTCTCCTTGTCTGCCCGGAAGTCGCGCACCGCCTTGTAGAGCCCGATCAGACCCTCCTGGATCAGATCCTCCGAGTCACCCCCGGCCAGGAAATACGAGCTCGCCTTCAGACGGACGAAGCCCTGATATCGCCGGATCAGGGCGTCCAGCGCCGTCCCATCCCCATTCCTCGCCTTGACGACGAGTTGCAGGTCCTCGAGCTCGCGCTGTGCCTTCGGGACGGGCTGGGCGCTTGTCGCTGGGCGAGCTGGCATCGCGTCTCCCGGGGGAAGGGCCGAGCCTTGGGCCGTCGTGCGCGCCGAAGTCTCAGCCTCAGGTTGAGGGCCAAGATAGCACCGGCCGGACCAAGTTACAAGCGATTTGCACGGGACCCATCCTGCTAGGAACATATGTTCGTGGCCCGCTTGGGATCGTCCGGACGGTCGGGCGGCGCTCCCTAGAATCGAGCGCGTGGTCAGGCTCTACGCCGCGTTGTGCGTGATCGGAACGGTGCTGCCGCTCTTCTTCCTCGGCTCGTTCATCGCGGACGAAGGAATCGACGTCGGAGCGTTCTTCGACCAGCTCACAGCGAACGACATCGCCCTGTTCGCGTGGGCGGACGTGGCCGTCTCGGCCGTCGTCGTGATCGTCTTTGCCGTGTACGAACGTTCGAGGGGTCTCGCCCGCTGGTGGTTGCCGGTCGCCGCCACGCTTACGGTTGGCGGCTCGCTCGGCTTACCGCTGTTGCTTCTGCTGCGCGAGCGCGCCCGCTTGACCTAGTGGCCTAGCTCTCGCCGCGACGGAGCCGCTCGAGCCGCTCACGGGTCTGCGCGTCAACTCGGTCCGAGAGCGTCCCAGGCGGAGGCGCGGAGGCGGGTGGCGGCGGTTCACGCTCCAACTCGCGTACGAACAGCCGCGACGACATGGTTCGAACCGCCTGGCCGGTCGTTCCGCGCACGGCAAGGTCGGAGGACACGAGGCAGACGCTCTCGGTGTCGCGGTGCTCGGCAGCCAGGCGCTCCAGCAGCGCATCGGCATGCGGCGCGAACCGGACGGCAAGCGGGCCGTGAGCCTCGTCAGTACCCGCTCCGTCGAAGACGAGCACGCCGCGGGCACCCTGGAGGGCCACGAAGCTCGCCAGGCGATCGCGCAGCTCACGCGTATCGGCGAACCCTCCCGCGTGCAGCAGGTTGTAGCCGTCGAAGAGGTAGAAGGTCGGTTCAGCCACAGTCGCGCTGCCTTTTCGCCTCGTAGAGCAACACGGCCGTGGCGACGCTGACGTTCAAGGAGTCGACTCGCCCGTCCAACGGGATCGAGACGGCCGCGTCGCAAGTGCGCCGCACGAGCGGCCGCAGGCCTCTCCCCTCCGCGCCGAACACGAGCACGAGCCCTCCGGAAAGGTCGGCGTCCCACATCGCCGTTTCAGCGTCGCCGGTGGCGGCGTAGACCCACAAGTCGCCGCGCTTGATGTCGGCGAGGTACCGGGCGAGATTCGGCACGACGGCCACCGGCACGTGCTCGACCGCGCCCGCTGAGGCCTTGCACACCGCCGGAGTGACGCGCGCGGAGCCGTGCGCGGGTACGACCACGCCGGACGCACCAGCACCCTCTGCGCTCCGGCACACAGCGCCGAGGTTGTGCGGGTCGGAGACCTGGTCGAGGCACACCAGCAGCGGTTGCTCGACCCCCGCGAGCTCGTAGGCGTCCGCGTACCGGTACGGCTCGAACCAGGCCAAGACGCCCTGGTGGTCGCGGGTTGCAGCTTCCTCGCTCAGCTCGCGCTCCGGCTTGACCTGCACCCGCAGTCCGTTGACGTCGTGAAGCCAGGGCTCGGCCTTGAGAGCGCGCTCGCTGGCCCACAGCTCGATCACCTGACGCGGCCCCCGCAGCGCCTCGCGGACCGGACGGCGCCCGTAGACCTGTTCGCGCGTCACTTCGGAACCAGCTGGAAGCCGTCCGAGACGTCGCGCACCTCCCAACCGGCCGCTTCGATCTCGTCTCGCAGCCGATCTGCGGTCGCGAAGTCGCTCCGTGAGCGCGCCTCCTCGCGTTCTCGCGCAAGCGACACGAGCTCGGCGGGCGCCTCGGGCAACTCGGCGAGCGATTCCAGTCCGAAGAGCGCGAGCGCGCAGCGAAGCGGCGCGAGTGCTCCTTTCGATGCCCAGTCGTGCATGACGGCAAGGGCCTCAGGCGTGTTGAAGTCATCCTCGAGCGCTTGCTCCAGCCGGTACGAGTCGTCCTCGCCGCTGCCGTCTCCGCCGGTGAGGAACGCGTTGCGAAAGCCTTCCGCGCGTTCCTTCGCCTGCGCCATAGTCTCCTGCGAGAAGTCGAGCGGCTTGCGCCAATGCGCGGTGAGGAAGAAGACCAGCAGCGTCTCGCGACCCCAACGATCGAGGACGTCGCGCAGAGACTCCACGTTTCCGAGCGACTTCGACATCTTCTCGCCGGCCAGGCGCAGCATTCCGTTGTGCATCCACACGCGCGCGAACTCGCGGCCCGCGCCGCGTGACTGCGCGATCTCGTTCTCGTGGTGGGGAAAGACGAGATCGAGGCCCCCACCGTGGATCTCGAAGGCCGGCCCGAGGTGCTTCTCGGCCATCGCGGAGCACTCGATGTGCCAGCCCGGACGGCCGCGACCCCACGGCGACTCCCACCAGGTGTCCTCGCCTTCCTTGTGCCCTTTCCAGAGCGCGAAGTCTCGTGGGTCATCTTTGAGGGCGGCCTCCTCCGTCTCGAGCGACGGATTCGAGAGCAGCTCCTCAGGATCGAGCCGGCCGGAAAGCTGACCGTAGTCGGCGAAGGCCGAGACGCGGTAGTAAACGTCTCCGCCGGAGGGATACGCGAGCCCGCGCTCGACCAGCTCCTGGATCAGCTCGACGATCTCGGCGATCGTCTCGGTCGCCTTCGGCTCGTGATCTGGCCGACCGAGGCCGAGGTCCTCGGTGTCGTCGATGTACCACTGCGCGGCGCGCGCGGCGAGCTCGGCGCTCGCTCCCGGCGCGGCCGCGTAGATCTTGTCGTTGATGTCGGTGATGTTCTCCGCGAGGGTGACGTCGTAGCCGCGACTCTCGAGCCACCGCTTGAGCCACATCGAGATGACAAACGGCCGTGCGTTCCCGACGTGAATTCGCTGGTACACGGTCGGGCCGCAGAAGTACATGCGGATGGGCCCTGGAGGCGGCGGCAGCTCCTGCAACTCCCGGGTGAACGTGTCAGTGAGCCGCATCGACCCTCCGGAGCGCCTCGTCGCGTGGAAGGGCCGAGATCACGGCCCACAGCTCCGGACCGCGTTCGCTGCCCGTGAGCGCAAGCCGGAGCGCACGTAGGTCTCCTCCGACAGCCTTCACCTCGCGCACGAGCTCGCGCGCGGCCTCCGCGCCAAGCTCGCCGTTCACACGCTCACGCAGCTCGCGGAAGCGCGCCAACGTCTCGGGCGCACCGACGTTGGTCGCCGCTGGAGCGGTCAGGATTTGATCGGCATACTCGCGAGCCTCACGCAGGTCTCGCGCTCCGCGGATTGCCGGGGCGACCGTCAGGGGCACCCCGACCCGGGCGGCGAGCTCCTCGTCGCCGAGCGCTGCGATCGAGTCGATCGCGAGGCGCCTGATCCGCGCCAGATCGAGGTGGATGTCGTGGGAGGGCATCCCGAGCTCGTCGAGATAGCCTCGCGCTGCTTCGGCCGGAATCCCCGCTTCGCGCAGCGACGCGACCGTGGCCCCTTCCTCGCGCTTCGACATCTTCTTTCCGTTCGGGCCCAGGATCAGACCGTGGTGCAGGAACTCGGGCGGCGAAGCGCCGAGCGCCTCGAACAGCCTTCGATGAATCGCTTCGTTCGGCCTGTGGTCGTTACCGCGAATCACGTGAGTGATTCCGTCGTCGATGTCGTCGACGACCGTCGCCAGCTGATAGGTCGCCGTGCCGTCCTCCCGCAAGAGCGTCGTTCCGTTGAAGCGAGCACCGAGTGGCTCGCCCACCTCTCGGTAGCGCGCCTGCCGCTCACTCTGGCGCCTCGGCCCCTCGTCCCATTCGATCGCGAGCCACTCGAGGTCGCGCAGGATCGCCTCCTCCCCGCCCTCGACGTTGCGCGCGGGATCGGTGTCGTCGATGCGCAACAGCATCCAGTCGCCGAAGCGGCGATTGGCGACGGCGCTGAGGGCGTTGCCGATGTGGAGCGAGCCCGTGGGGCTGGGTGCGAAGCGGACTTTCTTCATCCCGCGGGGAATGTAGCGCGGGGCCCTCCCCGTGCCTCCGTCCGCCGTAGGATGGCCCCGTGCGGAACTTCGGTCTTCGCGTCGCGCTGAACGTCGTGGCGACGGCAATCGCCCTGGCGGTCGCGTCGACTCTGCTCGACGGGATGCACATCGGCGGCCCGGTCGACTTCGTCGTTGCCGTCCTCCTGTTTGCAGGTGCGAACCTGATCGTGCTCCCGATTGCAGTCGCCCTGACAGCCCGCTACGTGGCTGGTTCGCTCGGACTGGTCGCGCTTCTGGCGAATGTCGTCGTACTCGCGCTCACCGACGTCCTCTCGGACGGGATCGACGTCGACGGCGTGGGTACGTACATCCTCGCGGTCGTGATTATCTGGATCGCGAACTTTGCTATCGACCTCATCCCGGGCCCGTGGCGCCGCGCGCGACTTCGCGAGGGGCGTCCCGACCGCCCCGGCTAACCGCATCGATTCTGTTCCCGCAGGTCGCGCCTGACACCGAGGAGGACGTATGCCTGTGAATGAAGCAAGCTCGGTAGAGACGCCGTACGGCCGCTACATCACCTCGGAGGGCTGGTTCGTGCTCAACCTCGCCGATGCGCTCGCAGTGCGCAACGAGGAGAAGGGCGGCGCGGTGTACCCGCTCGAGGCGCGTGAGCTGCCGTTTCGCGACGTCGGCGTCCACGTCCGTGTCCTCTGGCCGGGCGAGCCGAACGCGCTCTACCACTCAGAGGGCGTCCAGGAAGGGTTCCTCGTGCTCTCGGGTGAGTGCACGCTGATCGTCGAGGAGGAGGAGCGGCCGCTGCGGCAATGGGATTACTTCCACTGTCCGGCCGACACCTGCCACGTGATCGTCGGCGCCGGGGACGGGCCGTGCGCGATTCTCATGATCGGCGCGCGTCCCGAAGTCGAGACGCTGCTCTACCCGGTGAGCGAGGCCGCGGCGAGGTACGGCGCATCAGCCGCAAAGGAGACGGACGAGCCCGATGAGGCGTACGCTGACTGGCCGGGCGAGTACGCGCCGGTGCGCCTTCCGTGGCCGCTCGATTCCGACACGAAAACCTGACGCTCCGGGGATCTGACTCGCCCGGCACGGCCACCCCTCGGTAGCGCGCCTGCCGCTCGCTCTGGCGCATTGGCCCTTCGTCCCAATCGATCCCGAGCCACTCGAGGTCGCGCAGGATCGCCTCCTCCCCGCCCTCGACGTTGCGCGCGGGATCGGTGTCCACCTATGCGCAACAGCATCCAATCGCCGAAGCGGCGATTGGCGACGGCGCTGAGGGCGTTGCCGACGCGCACGACCCGGTCGGGCTCGGCGCGAAGCGAACCCTCTTCACATTCGGGCCCTCGCCAGAGCCGTCGCGCACACGTCCTCGGGCTGCGGCCCTATGCGCGGAATCGCGGCGCGCAGGAGCGTGCCGAGCCGGTCGAGCCCCTCGGCCATCACCCGCGCGACGGTCTGGCTCGTCACGCCTCCCGCGCCCTCGATGCCCACGTCGTGGTCGGTCACAAGCGAGAGATTGGCGTAGCACAGCTCGAGCTCGCGGGCAAGGTGCGACTCGGGGTAGGAGACCATGTTCACGAGGTCCCACCCCATCTGCTGGAAGAACAGCGACTCCGCCGTGGTCGAGAAGCGCGGCC
>JBKOXM010000005.1:0-16298 GCA_046724925.1 Actinomycetota bacterium
ACGGCGAAGAGTGGAAAAAGTCCCAGGGCCGCAGGCGTCGCACCTCCTCCTCGACGAGCAGCGCGCACTCCCCTGAAAGGACGAGGAACGCCACCTGGTTCGACTCGGCGTGATAGATGGTGTACAGGCCAGGCTCCAGGATGGTGACGTTGATTCCGAGCTGCGCGAACTCGACCGGCGGGTCGCCGTACTCGCTCTCGAAGGCGCACCTCGCGCCCCTCCCTTCCGAGAGCCACCACTCGGCATCGCGCACGTTGACGACGAACCAGCCTTCGGAGACGGGTGCAAGCCCGGAGCCGGAGTCCTCGAGTTGCGCTTCGGGCACGAGACGATTCTCGCAGCATGAGCGATAGGTGTCTGACTGGGTGCGAGCGTCTCTCCCTAGGTCTCCAGAGTCGGGGATCTACTCCGTAGTTAGGAAGAGAACCCTCGCCTGGGCCAGCGTTCGCGAATGTCACCCGAGCGAGCGAGTGCATTCACCCTGAACTGCCTGGTTCGAGCGTCGCGCGCCTGTCAGCGGACGACGAGCAACTTCTGGTCGAGGCACGACGGTCGATCTGATCACGATAGGTCGTCGCAGCCGGTAACGAAACAGAGAAGCAGAAGGGCGATCTGATAGATGTAATCAAGCGCTGGGACGAGAACGACGGTCATGATTGCGCTCAGCCACCAGAATCTGCGCGCAATGACGACTGCTACTGCGGCCGCGACGATGGCAGCAACGGCAATGAACGGCACGAGATTCACTTGTTCCGTTTGCGCCCCTACCAGCTCAACGGCAACTGCAGCGACAGCGGCGATCACGAGCGCAATGACAGCGGCTTTGCGAAATCGCATCAACGTGTCTTTGCGCGCCACGGGCATCAGTCGCAGTTGTCGCCGTTAGTTGTCGCCGTTAGCCACTGTCACTCTCATCCACGCTGATATCGGCACCCGCGCGACGGAGGCTTAGCCTCCGGGGTGAGAAGTGTTCGTTGCGCGAGCGCACTGTCCCTCGAGCTGCAGTCAGGGGTAATCGCAACTCTGTAGTTGCAGGGTAGGTTCCGCGCACCCAGATGCCGGCCGCGCGCGAACCCCTCCCACCGCCGCTCCCGCCTGAGACGCGCACCGTCGGGCAGGTCGTCGCCGAGACGCTCAAGCTCTACGGAAACCACTTCTGGCGTTCGCTGGCGCTCGGAATCGGTCCGTCGATCCTCGTGGTCGTCGGAAGCTCGCTCGACCGCCGCGTGTGGATTCCGGCCATGGCGACGATCGGAGGCCTGGTCCTGTCCCTCTCCTACGCCGGCGCCTGCACGATCGTGCTCGGGGCTTCGGCTTCCGGTAAGCGCCTCGGCACGGCGCTTGCCGCCGGCGTCGTCGCGTTCGCGCCCGTGCCGGTGCTCGTCACGGCGTTCATCCTTCCGGCGATCGCGTGGCTGGCGCTCGTGGGTCTGGTCGTGCCGGTCGTTCTCGTGGAGCAAAGATCGATCGGATCCGCATTCCGTCGTGCGATCCAGCTCGCGCGTGCCGACTACGTGCACGCGCTCGGCTCGTTCGCAACGCTCGCGATCACCGTCGTCCTCTCCCAGGCCGTGCTCTTCTTCCTGTTGCGCGGGACGGGTCAGCAAACGCTCCGCATCGCAGCCTTCCTCGCCAGCCTGGTCGTGTCGCCGGTCCTGTTCCTCGGAGCGGCCCTCGTGTACGTCGACCAGGCCGCCCGCGTCGTAGACTCGCGGCCCCGATCGAGGAGGAAGCGAGATGCCGACTTACATCATGCTCACGAGCCTGACCGCTCAGGGCGTCCAGACGCTCAAGTCGAACCCTGAGCGCCTACGCGAGGTGAACCGCGACGTCGAAGAGCTCGGAGCCCGCGTGCTGCACCAGTGGGCGACGCTCGGGCCGTTCGACTTCGTCAACGTTGTCGAGGCCCCCGACAACGCAACGATCGCGAAGGTCTCAGTCGCGCTCGGCGCACGCGGGAGCGCGAAGCTCCAGACGCTCTCGGCGCTGACGATCGACGAACTGCTCGGCGCGATCGAAGGCTAGGAGGGTTTGGCGGAACGTCGCTCGTCGGCAGGGTGCGATGGTCGTTCCGAGGCAAGGACGCAGGGAGTGTTAGCTGGGGCGGGACATCCGTTCTAGCGCGACTGTTCGTCAAGCTTTGACGCGTAGCGTTCGACTGAGGACGCCGCCTCGGGGCGATCCAGCGCGGTCTGACGACTCAGCGCTGCGTTTCGTCAAGCCCTCCTAATCGGGATCGAAGCTCGCCAGCACGGCGTCCCACGCGAGCTCGGACGCGATCACGCCGAGCTGCGTCCCGGTCAGGTCCGGGTTCTCGACGGCGTTCGTCGAGGCTGTGAAGAGCACGTCGCCGTCAACGAGCGCGTGGAACGGCTGAATCGCCCGTGCCATCGACGCGTGCACCTGGACGCCGATCTGGCGTAGCTCTCGCGCGACGAGTTGCTGGTTCGTCACAACCACGGTC
The DNA here is from genome assembly GCA_046724925.1 of Actinomycetota bacterium. Taxonomy (GTDB): domain Bacteria; phylum Actinomycetota; class Thermoleophilia; order Gaiellales; family Gaiellaceae; genus JBKOXM01. The sequence goes on from JBKOXM010000005.1 coordinate 2,465, forward strand.
AGGGTCGTGTTCCCCGGCACAGCGCGAGGAAGGCGCTCCTCCATTGCCGCGACAAGCGGGGCGCGCGACCCGGTGGCATGGTCGAAGTGGCCGCGTACGACCGTTCCGTCGCGGTCGACGATCGCTCCGAAGGCGTTCACGACCGTGAAAACGGCGACCTTCGTCGGCCCGACCTCTCGAGCAGCGCCGCCCTGACCCGCCGGCTCGCCCTGCTCGTAGGCAAAGGTCTTGCCGACGGTGGCGGAGCGTCCGGCGCCTCGAGCGCCGAGTGGGAACACTCCTTCCTGCGCCGACCGAAGCGCCTGCGCGCCGAGGTCGCGGTCGGGATAGACGGCGTTCTCTCTCCGGCCGAAGTCGTAGATGATCGCGCCCTGCGCGATCTCGATGTCCTCCCAGCCGACCGTGTTTCCGCGCATCTTCATCAGCTCCGACGCAACTCCACAGGTGGCCTCGAGCCCGTAGAGCGAGCCGCCCGCCAGGCAGATCGCGTGCGTCCAGTCGAGGCCGCCGATCACGCCTGGAGAACCGCCCCGTACATCGAGGGCCAGCGCGGCGCCATCCGGGAAGTGGAAGACCGTGCAGCCGGTGGGCCCTTCCTCGTTTTCCGCGGTGCCGATACGCAGGCCCGGAAAGTCGAACCGGAGCTCTCTCACGTCTCGAGCATCGCACAGGCGATTCTCGCTGCGAGGGCTGCGTTGTCCGCCACGAGGCGTCGATTCGCCTCGAGCGTCCGCCCGCCGCTCCTCCGATGCAGGAGGTCGAGCACGAACGGCGTCACCGCCGGGCCGGAGATCCCTTGCGCGTCTGCTTCGGCGAGCGTGTCCTCGATCAGCGGATCGACGTCGTCGAGGCTCGTCGCGGGCGGATTGGCGACGACGACGGCCGTGTTGGTCAGCCGCCAATGCGCCCGCGCGACCGCCGCCGCTTCCTGTTCCGAATCGACGCGCGCGGAGGTGGGTGGGCCTCCCGTGGCCGTGTAGAAGCGCGGCAGCGTGTCGGTGCGGTAGCCGAGCGTCGGCACGCCGAACGTCTCCAGAAGCTCGGCGGTTGCGAGCACGTCGAGGAGCGACTTCACGCCGGAGCAGACGACGAGTGCGCATGTGCGGACGAACTCGACGAGGTCGGGGGAGACGTCGCGCGGATCACGGTGGACGCCGCCGATGCCGCCGGTGCCGAGGATCTCGATGCCGACGGCTCGGCAGACGGCGAGCGTGCCACCGACGGTGGTCGCGCCCACGGCTCCCTGCAGGGCGCAGACCGCCAGGTCGCGGGGGCCAACCTTGCGCGCCTCTCCCGTGAACCGCTCCAGCTCGCTCTCGTCGAGACCCACCCGAATCGCACCATCGAGCACACCCACGGTCGCCGGTACAGCGTCCTCGTCGCGAACGCGCCGTTCGCTTTCGAGACCGACCGCGACGCCCTCGCCGGCTGGAAATCCGTGCGCGATCAGCGTGGTCTCGAGCGCCACGACCGGACGCCTGGAGTCGAGTGCGTCACGGACCTCGGAGGAGACCTCGATCATCACGGCATCGTTCCCAGTGGGGCGCCGCAGCGCGCGGCGGCGCGCAGGCCGAGCTCCGGCCCGCCGACGAGGAAGCCGGCCGCGAGTGCGTCGCCCGCGCCGGTGGTGTCGAGGACGTCTGCCTCGAGCGCATCGTGATGGACGACTTCGCCCTCGCTTCCGACGTCGATTCCCAGTGCGCCCCGCTTCAGGACCCAGCGCGAGGTCGGAAACGTTCCTCCGAGCGCCTCTAGCTCGTCCTCGTTCGCGAAGACGAGGTCGGGCTGAAGCAGCTCGAGCCTGCGGCGAAGCTTGTCGGCGCCGAATTCGCGGATTCGCGTCGCCGCTGAGAGGTCGACGCTGACGCGCGCCCCCTGGCCCTGGGCGGCGCCCGCGGCCTTGGCTGCCGCATCGTCGATCGGTGACCGGTAGAGCGAGTACCCGGTGAGGTGAAGCCAGTCGACCCCGCGGAACCACTTCATGTCGAGCTCGTCCGCGCGCAGGTCCGGTGCGACGCCGCGGTCTGACGCCATCGTCCGATCGCCGTCGGCCCCGACGATCGAGACGACGATGCCGTTTCGACCCTCGACCTCCGGGCCGAGCACGTCGACGCCTCGCGCTGCGAGCTCCTCTGCGACGAGTCGGCCCGCCGCGTCGTCGGCGCGCTTGCCGACGAAACGTGCCTCCGCACCGACCTCCACCGCCCAGGCGGCCACGTTTGCGGCCTGGCCGCCGGCCCCGGCGCGCGTGCGCGCGTGTGAGTCGGCCCCCGGCTCGAGCGGCGACTCGAGCCGCACGATCACGTCGAGGAGCAAGTCGCCGAGCGCCAGCACAACCATGCGACAATCTTCCTATGGACGGCGAGGAAAGAGGAAGCCGGATCCGATCGTTCGTCCTCGGCGGCTTGCTCGGCGCATCCGCAGCGCTGGCCGCCGCCCGGCGCTCGCGCCCGAAGCAGCGACGCCGTACGACCCCCGCAGGCCTTGCGGCCTTCGAGGACGCCCCCTGTTACCGGGAGCTCGTCGAGCGCGAGCGCCGCGGAAGCCACACCGGGGTGGCGTAGGCCCCCGCGGAGCTGCGGTCGCCGCCGCGATCAGTCGTAGCCCAGTCGGGCCGCGACCTGTCGGACCGTGACGAAGTTGACGTCTGCGTCGCCGATGAACAGCGACTTTCCGACGATCATCACCTGCGCCGCCTGGACGAGGTAGGCCCGCATGGTCTGGGTCGGCCGGGCGCTCCTGACCACGAGGAATGGCCCGAATACCCGCGCCTCGTACGGCCCGTCGAAACGTGGAATGCGCCGCTCGATCGCGAGGGTGCGCACGCAGGGACAGTTGTTGGTGTCGCTGGCGTCGAAAGCCCAGACGCCGCGTCCCAGCGGACGGTCGAGCTCCTCGAGCCGGGCCGCGGCGAGCTTCGAGTCCGCGCGCGGGATCACGATCCGAGCGATGTCGGGGTCCCGTTCCCATGCGCCGAGGTAGATCGGCTCGTACCCGAAGAAGATGTCGTCAGGGCGGCTCGTGCGCGCCAGCCAGTCAGCTGCCTGCGCGCGCGCCGTCTCGCGCGCGGCCGGCTCAGCCTCGAAGATCTGCGGCGTCTTGAAATACGCCCAGGCGAATCCGCACGCCAGTAGGGCCGCGGTTCCGAGCGTGGGGAGGGCGAGGCGGAGCGAGGGCCAGCGCCGCGAGCCCTCGACCAGCGGAACGGCCAGCAGCGTGCTGAAGAACGGCAGCACGAAGATGAGGTGACGAGATTCGGGCGACGCAGATCTCCCGAGTCGTGCGAGCAGGAGGGCGGCCGTCGGTGTAGCCACGACGGCGACAAGCAGCAGCGCGGACTCACGCCGCTTCGACCAGAGCACTATGAAGCCGACGGTCGCGAGCGCCAGCGCGGCAGCGGTCAACGGCCACCAGCCGGCCGAAAAATCGCCGGCCACGTTGAACAGGTAGCGCAGAACTGGCCAGGGCCCGCCGAGCTTCTCGCCGCCCCCGCCGACACCGACCTCGAAGCGATCGGCGAGGACGAGATCGCTGAGCCAGAACGGCGTCCCCGCGACCAGGACGACGCCGAATGCCACGAGCGCCTCGCGCACACGCGCGCGCGCGAGAAGCACGTAGACGCCTTGCGATGCGAGTACGAGCACGCCGTAGGGATGCGTGGCAACGGTCGCGAGCGCGGCCACCCCCCAAAGGCACCACCGGCCCGCCCCGCCGCGGTCGGTCGCGCGCAGCAATGCAACGAACGAGAGCGCGCTCGTGAACAGGAAGAGCGAATACATCCGCCCGTAGATCCCATGGAAGAGAAACATCCAGCTCCCCGCGGTGAGGGCCGTGGCCACGATTGCGACCGTCCGATCGGCGAGGCGGCAGGCGAGCAACGCCACGAGAGGCAGGCTCGCGAGCGCGAAAAGCGCCGACGCCAGCCGAAGCTCCGTCAGACCTCCGCCGGCATGTACGACGAGCGATGCGATCAGGAAGTGCAACGGCGCGCCGCCGCGCTCGCCGTGCACGATCTCGAGCAAATCCGCCAGGTCCCTCCGGCCGACGAACAGCGCGAGCGTCTCGTCTTCGTGCGGTGCCCAGGTGGTCAGCCGGCTGAGCAGAAACGCGCCTGCGGCCGCGACGCAGCCTGCGACGGCCGTCCAGAGGAGCGAGATGCGGAGGTCGACGAGGCGCCGACGTTCGATGGGGGCGATCGTCGTCCGCGCCACAGCGCGCGAAAAGTACCGGCAGGCGCCGTTGCTAGCCTTGTTTTGGCGTGCCGATCTACGAGTACCGTTGTCCAAACGGACACGTCTTCGAGGTGTTTCAGGGCTTCAGTGATCCTCACCCGGAGGGGTGTGAGATCTGCGATGCGAGCCCCGTAGAGCGCGTCCTCTATCCCGTCGCGGTCCACTTCAAGGGATCCGGGTTCTATTCGACGGACTACGGCCGCGGCTCGCGGCGCCAGGCCCGCGAAGAGAGCGGTGACTCCAAGGGTGTGGACAAGGGTGACAAGCCCGACAAGGCCGGGACGAAAGAGAAGAAGGAGAAGGCGGCCGAGGCCTAGCCTGTCTCAGCCGGGAGCGGCAGCGGGTCTTCTAGCCGAGGCTGGTGGACCCGATCGCGCAGCCCGGGCCGTAGGGGCCGCTTCCGGGCTTGGGCGGCTGCGCGGCTGAGCGTCCCGTGAACATCGCGATCACGTCGCGGTTTTCTTCACTCCCGATCAGGACCGACTCGCCGCCGATCGTCGACGCCTCGCCGCCCAGCCGGCAGTGGAGCGTGCGATCGGGCGACGAGCGGAAGCGCAGCCAACCCAGCTGGAACAGTTGACCGGCGGTGAAGTCGGTCGCGAGCGGGGCCATCAGGTCGTCGGCGATGAAGGGCATCTTCGCGAGCGTGCCTGGCGAGAGCAGCGCCCCGGTGATCGCCTGAAGCACGGCTTGCTGGCGTGCCCCGCGCGTGAGGTCGTTCTCGGCCGGATTCAGCCGGTTCTCACGAATCCGCGAGTAGATCAGCGCACGTCGCCCGTCCATGTGGTGCCGGCCCGGCGAGAAGTGCCACCCTCCCCAGCGCTGGCACCGCTGCTCGGTCACATACGGGCAGTCGAAGTTGTTCGAGACGATCGGCGCCGGAACCGTCACGTCGACGCCGCCTATCGCGTCGATCAGACGTTCGAAGTTGGCGAAGTCGACCACCACCATGTGGTTGATCGGTAGCCCGGTAAAGGCGCGGATCGTCCGGGACGCCAGCACCGGTCCGCCCAACTGGAAGGCCGCGTTGATCTTCATCGCCCCGTGGCCGGGGACGTCGACGCGCAGGTCGCGTGGGATCGAGAGGTACGCCAGCCGGTGCCGCTTGGGGTCCGTGCGGACGAGCAGGAGCGAGTCGGAGCGCCGCGAGCCTCGTCGGTCGGGACGCGTCGTCGAGTGGTCGGTGCCGACCAGCAGCGTCGTCGTTGGGTTCGACAGCAGCAGCCCGTCCTGCGGGACGAGCGCTGCCGGGCCCAATCGCTTGTTCGCGTCCTGCACGGCGGCACCGAGAGCGAAGTAGCTGGCGACCAACCACACCAGCATCAGCACGAAGAGCACGACCACGCCGATCCAGATTCGCCGTGCCCACTTTCGCGGGCGCGCACGGGTCGGGGTGGGCCGGCGCGGCGGGGGGGCTCCGGGGAGAGCAGGCTTGCGGCCGTCGCGTCTCCTCGGTTCCGCCGGGCGCGTCGGAAGGGGGACGCGCCCCTTGACTCGGCCGCCGCGGTAGACCTTGTACGGCTTGTCTCCGCGCGCCATCCGGCGGCGTATGGTAGCCATGCGTCGTGACCGCGAACCGCGTCATCGGCGTCGATCTCGGCGGCACCAAGATCCTCGCCGGCGTCGTGGATCCGGACGGTCGCGTGGTCCACCGTCGCGAATGGCCGACCCCGACCGGCTCGCAAGATGCTCTCCTCGCCGGGGTCGTCTCGGCGATCAAGGAACTGCTCGAGGAGGGCATCGCCGCGATCGGTGTCGGAATCCCGTCGCGCATCGACGGCCGGACCGGGCGCGTCGTGGGCTCCGTCAACATCCCGCTCAACGATTTCGATCTCCGCGGTTATCTGGAGCAGCAGGTCGGCCGACCCGCCGTGGTGGAGAACGACGCCAACGTCGCAGCTCTAGCCGAGCATCGAATCGGGGCTGGGCGCGGCTCGCAGACGATGGTCATGCTCACCCTCGGTACCGGTTGCGGCGGCGGAGTGGTGATCGACGGGACGCTCTACCGCGGCTGGGCGGAGTTCGGGCACATGGTGATCGACGAGGACGGGCTGCCGTGCCAGGGGACCTGCACGGGCAGAGGACATCTAGAGCCTTACGTCACCGGCCTTGCGGCCGGGAAGCTCGCGCGCAAGGAGTTCGGCCCGGCCGCGGACGCACACCGTCTCGTTCGCCTCGCAGAGGAAGGTGATGCGCGTGCGCACGAAATCCTGGCGGGGATCGGCCGGCATCTGGGGGCCGGAATCGCGTCCCTCGTCAACATCTTCACTCCCGAGTTCGTCGTGATCGGAGGCGGCTTCGCAGCCGCGGGAGAACATCTGCTCGAGCCCGCACGCGGAGTCGTGCGCTACCAGGCTCTCGAGCCGTTCGCCAGCTCCGTCGAGATCGTTCGCGCGGCCCTCGGAACCGCAGCTGGGATGGTCGGCGCGGGCCTACTGGCCGCAGACGCGGTCTAATCGGGCGGCCACGCTGACGCTCTCGGTCTGCGCAACGCCGATTGGGAATCTCGATGACGTCACGCTGCGCGTGCTCGCCGCCCTCGGAGAGGCGGATGTCGTTCTCTGCGAGGACACCCGCCGGACGCGACAGCTCCTCGATCGGCACGGCATCTCGGCGAAGGTGCTCAGCTACCACGAGCACAACGAGGCGAGCAGGACGGCAGAGCTTGTACCGCGACTGCTTGCGGGTGAGCGAATGGCCCTCGTCTCCGACGCAGGCATGCCGGCGATCAGCGACCCCGGCTCGCGGCTCATTGCGGCGGCGCTCGAAGCCGGCGTGCCTGTGACCGTCCTTCCGGGTCCGTCTGCGTGCGAGACCGCGCTCGTGGCCAGCGGGCTCAGCGGCGACCGATACCTGTTCGTCGGCTATCTGCCGCGGGGGGCGCGCGCACTCGATCAACTCTGGGACGAGCTGGGCGGCTGGCCTGATCCCGTCGTCGCATTCGAGTCGCCTCGCCGGCTGCCGAAAACGCTCGAGAGCTTGGCCTCGCGTTGGCCGGACCGCCCCATCGCCGTCTGCCGAGAGCTCACGAAGTTCTACGAGGAGGTCGTGCGCGGCTCCGCCGCCGAGGTCGCGGAGCTCTACCCCAAGCCGCCGCCAGGCGAGATCACGCTGGTGTTGGGCCCAGCTGAGACGGCGGAGCGCGAGACCGACCAGGGGATGGCCGCCGAGTCCGTCGCCGAGCTCGTCGCCGCCGGAGTCCCGCGTCGTCAGGCAGCGGATGTGGTCGCCCGCTTGACCGGGCTCTCCCGCAACTCGCTCTACCGCTCCGGCCTCGAATAACTCTGGCCTGTAGTCAGAATTGACAACAGCAGATCGCCTTGCTACGGTGGCTACGTTCTCAAATCTGACAACGAGGAGGCGAAAATGCGGCGAGCTGTGTTCGTGGCGATCTTGGGTGCGCTTGTGTGGGCGCCGAGCGGTGTGGCCTGGAGCTGGCCGACCGACGGAGCCGTGCTCCGACCCTTCTCGTTTGGAGCGGATCCCTACGAAGGCGGTCAACACCGAGGGATCGACGTCTCGGCCGCCGGTGGAGGAGCCCCGGTAGCCGCGCCCGCCGACGGAGTCGTGTCGTTCGCCGGAACCGTGCCCGGTGGGGGCTTGTCGCTCACGATCCGGACGCCCGACGGCTATTCCGTCACGCTCGTCCATCTCGGGTCGATCGACGTGATGCTCGGGGCGAACGTCACCGAGGGAAGCGTCGTCGCAACGATCGGTCCGAGCGGAGAGCTCGAGGTCGACGGGCCGTATGTGCACCTCGGCATTCGCGTCACGAGTGACCCGCAGGGATATGTGGATCCGCTCGGGTTCCTGCCGGCGCGGCCGCCTCTTCCAGTCGCGGCGCCGGCGGTCCCGGAGGCCGGTGCTACGCCCCCAGTGGAGGCGGACCCAGGCGAATCGCCCGCCGGCGAGCCGGAATCTGCGCTGGGCGCGTCGCCGCCGGCCGAGGAACGGCCATCCGCGGCTGAGGCCGACACGCAGCCCGCAGAGACTCCTGGCGAACAGCAGCCCGTCTCCGAGGAGCCCACGTCGGCGTCCGATGAGGGGCCGGGGACCGCCGAGGCGCCCGCGGAGGGTCCGAGTGCGGTCGAGGAGACGCCCGGCGCCGAGACCTCCGCTGACGCGACACCGGCATCAGAAGCCGCCGAGGCCTCGTCAGCCTCCGAGGACGAAGCTCACGCGCCGCCGGCCGAGGCGCCCGCGCCCCCGACCGCAGGTGCGCCCGACGTCGACGTGCCCGACCCGCCGCTCGAGCAACCGGCTAACGCGGTGACGGAAGAACCCACGGTCGCGGAGGCGCCGTCCACGGTGGCGGCGGAGTCGTCGCAGCCGCCTGCGCTTGGGACCGATCTTGGTCCCGCGCGAGAATCTCTGCTCACGCCGCTCGACGGTCTCTGGCAACCGGCGGACTTGCTGCTCGAGTCCGTCGCATGGCTGAGCGAGCGCGCGCCCCTTTCTCGGTCCGTCTACTCGCTGCTTTCTGCCGGGGCGGTCGTGGCGGCGAGCGGCCCGAACGAGGCGTCCGACGCCTCTGGTTCGGTCATACGGTCGTACGGGGCAAGCGCGCGACGTCGCGACGGAAGTGGGCGAGAGGCTCAGTTCGAAACCGGTGCCGCGCGCACAGCGTCGGAAGCGACCGCGCCTGGCGGCGCAGCCGACTCCGAGAGCGGCCTCGACGGTCGAGTTCTCGCTCTTGCGTTCGCGCTCCTGTCCCTGCTCGGAGGGGCGGCTCTCGTGGCGTTCGGCCGACGGCTCCGCGCGGCTGAGCCAGAAAACCTTGCGCCTATCATTGCCATCGATGGCGTACTACGTGACTACCCCCATCTACTACGTGAACGACAAGCCCCACATCGGGCATGCGTACACGACGATCGCGGGCGACATTCTGGTCCGCCATCGGCGGCAGCGCGGCGAGGAGACCTTCTTCCTCACCGGGGTGGACGAACACGCCTCCAAGGTGTACCGGGCGGCGCAGGAGCGGGGCATCGATCCGTACGAGTACCTCGACCAGATCGCGGTTCCCTGGAGAGAGCTGCCTGAGCGCCTCAATGCACAGGTCGATTTCTTCATCCGGACGAGCGATGAGGGCCACAAGACCTTCGTTCGCGACTTCCTCCAGCGCATCTATGACAACGGCGACGTCTACGAAGATGTCTACGCAGGGTGGTACTGCGTCGGGTGTGAAGCGTTCAAGACGGAGTAGGAGCTCGTCGACGGCAAGTGCCCCGACCACCCGAACCGAACGGTGGAGTGGATCGAGGAGAAGAACAATTTCTTTCGGCTGTCCGCCTACCAGGACCGACTGCTCGGCCTGTACGACGAGCGGCCTGACTTCGTCCTGCCTGACTTCCGCTACAACGAGGCGCGCAGCTTCATCGCCGGCGGCCTCCAGGACTTCTCGATCAGCCGCGCGGGCCAGCCGTGGGGCATTCCGCTGCCGTGGGACGAGAGCCAGGTCGCCTACGTCTGGGCCGACGCGCTTGTCAACTACCTGAGCGCGCTCACGTACGCACGGGAAGGTCAGGATCTTCGCCCCGTGTTCTGGCCGGAGGTCCGGCACCTGCTGGGCAAGGACATCCTCCGGTTCCACTGCGTCTACTGGCCGGCTCTCCTGCTCGCCGCCGGCTACGACGTGCCGAAGCAGCTGTTCGTGCACGGCTTCCTGACGATCGACGCCCAAAAGATCTCAAAGTCGGTCGGCAACGTGATCGAGCCGCTCGACCTGGTCGACATCTACGGTGCCGACCCCGTCCGGTTCTACGTCGCCCGAGTCACGACCTTTGGTCAGGACGGAAATGCCTCGGTCGACGACGTCCGCGAACGGTACGAACGGGAGCTCGCCAACGATCTCGGAAACCTCGTCTCGCGCACGACGGCGATGATCGCCAGGTACCGCGAAGGAACGCTCCCGGAAGGCGAAAACGAGCTGGCCGACCAGATCGATCAGCTGGCGCGCTCGGTTCCGTCCAAGCTCGACGACTACGACCTCACCGGTGCTCTGGAGGAGATCTGGAAGGTCGTCAGAGCGCTCAACCGCTATGTCGAGCAGACGAAGCCGTGGGAGCTGGCGAAGGATCCAGGCCGATCGCAAGACCTGGATCGCGCGCTCTACACACTCGCCGACGGCGTGCGGGCCGTCGCGATCGCGCTTGCCGCCTATCTGCCGGAAACCGCTCCGCGGATCTTGACGGCGCTCGGCCAGCGCACGGACCTCGCCTGGGAGCACGCGGCCGCGAACCGGACCATCCCGACGCAAGAGATCGTCCCGGCCGAGCCGCTCTTCCCGAAGATCGAGCCTCAGACTCCCGCCGAAGCCGTAGCGTGATCGACACGCACGCGCACCTCGACGCGTGCGCAGATCGGCCGAGTGCGATCGTCCGCCGCGCGCGTTCCGCGGGCGTCGACCGGATCCTCACGGTCGGGACGACGCCCGAAGGATGTCTCGAAGCCATCCGCCATGCGGAGAAGCACGAGGAGGTGTGGGCGATTCTCGGCATTCACCCGCACGAGGCAGGCGACGCGGACGAGAACGCAGTGCACCAGGTGCACGACCTCCTAGGACACGAGCGCGCGGTCGCAGTCGGGGAGACCGGCCTCGACTTCTACCGCGACTATGCGCCTCGCGAGGCGCAGCGCCGGCTGTTCGTGCAACACCTCGCTGCCGCCGCGGAGCTCGGAAAGCCGGTCGTGATTCACACGCGTGCGGCCGAGGACGAAACGATGAACGCGCTCGAGTCCTTCCGGGGAAGCGTCGTAATGCATTGCTTCTCGTCGCCGAGTCTTCTCGCACCGGCGCTGGAGCGCGGCTATTACGTCTCGTTTGCAGGGAATCTGACATACCCGAAGGCGCAGGAGCTGCGCCTGGCGGCGGCGGCGGTTCCCGCCGACCGGCTACTGGTCGAGACGGATTCGCCGTACCTCGCACCGCAGTCCAGGCGTGGACGGCCGAACGAGCCGGCGTATGTCGTGCACACGCTGACAGCACTCGCCGAGGCGCGCGGCGACGATCCAAAGCAGCTCGAGGCGCAGATCGATGCGAACGCGCGCACCGTCTTCTCGCTGCCGTGAGCGTCACGCCGAAGAAGCAACTCGGCCAACACTTCTTGGTCGACGAGAACATTCTTGGCGTCATCGGTCGCCTCGCCGACCTGTCCGGAGTGGATGTCGTGCTCGAGATCGGACCGGGCCTCGGCGTCCTAACCCGCTATCTGGCCGAGCGCGTTGCGCGAGTCCATGCGATCGAGATCGACCGAAGCCTCGAGCCGAGGTTACGGGACCGCCTTTCAACCAGTGACAACGTCGAGCTGCACTTCGGCGACGCGCTTCATCTCGATCTCAACGCCCTCGAACCGGCGCCGACGAAGCTGGTCGCAAACCTTCCCTACAACGTCGCGACGCCGATCGTCGCTGACGGCCTCGCCGGTCTGCCGACCGTTCTGACCTGGTGCGTGATGGTGCAGCGCGAGGTCGCGGACCGGTTCTTCGCCGACCCAGGGACAAAGAGCTACGGCGCGGTTTCGGTGCTTGTCCAGCTCGTCGCGGAGCGAACCGGATTTCATCCGGTTTCACGCACGGTCTTCCGTCCCCAGCCCAATGTCGACTCTGCCATCGTCGCCTTTCGTCGAACAGCGATGACTGCTGGTTTCGAGGATGTGAAGGCGATCGTCTCTGCCGGGTTCGCCCATCGCCGGAAGACACTCGCGAACTCGCTCGAGCTCGCTGGGATCGCTACTCGGCCCGAGGCCGTGGACGCTCTCGCCGCGATCGGTCACGAGGCCAAGGTGCGTGCGGAAGCGCTCAACCCAACCGAATTCGTCGCATTGACGTGGGCGCTCGGCCGGTCCGCTTGAGGCGCGCACCGGCCACGGCCAAGATCAATCTCGCGCTCGTCGTCGGCCCGCGGCGCGACGACGGCAAGCACGAAGTTGCAACCGTCCTCCAGCGAATCGCGCTGGCGGACAGGGTCGCTCTGTCGCCGGCGGACACGCTCCACGTAGCCGGGTTCGCCGCAGACACGCTCGTCAGGCGCGCGCTCGAGCTGCTCGCCGACGAGACAGGCACGAAGGCGGGCTGGTCGGTGCGAATCGACAAGCGGATTCCGGTGGCGGCCGGCCTGGGTGGCGGGAGCTCGGATGCGGCGACGGCCTTGCGGCTCGCGAACGAATCGCTCGACTCGCCTCTCGACCCCGACCGGCTGCGTGGCCTCGCGGCGCAGATCGGCGCGGACGTGCCGTTCTTTCTCGAGAGCGGCCCGCAGCTCGGAACCGGGGACGGCAGCGAGCTGGAGGCTCAACTCCTGCCTCAGGATTACTGGGTCGTCCTTGTCCTGCCAGACGACACGCGTAAGCGCTCGACGGCCGAGATCTACGACGATTTCGACCGTCGCGGGGACGCAAACGGCTACGAGGCGCGCCGCGGCGCGCTCGCGGAGGTGCTCGGCGCGGTGCGATGGGCCGCCGATCTCGTCTCCTTGCCGCCGAACGACCTCGGTTCCTCGCCGCTGGCCGAGACGCTGCGCGCGCTCGGCGCGTTCAGGGCAGACGTTTCCGGAGCGGGGCCGATCGTCTACGGCCTGTTCAGTCGACGCGGAACCGCCGAAGCCGCGCGGCGCGAATTGACGTCTTCGGGCCGCACCTGGCTCACGGTTCCTGCGTGGTACGGTTGATCGATGGTGGTTCGGAACCAGGCCGCCATCGAGCACGGCTCGACGAGGACGGGGCGCTGGCTGAGAGAGAACCGCCTCCGCATAGCGCTCTGGATCGCCGTGATCGAGGGCATCTTCATCCTCGTTGACGTGATCTCGTGGGGCGTCGCGCTCTTTGCCGCGGCTGTGCTGATCCTCTTCTGGCTGTTCGTGGGTCGCGAGCTCCGGCAGGACTCCGCGCGGCACGCGAGCTGGATTGCCGCGGCCTCGCAGATCTTCATCGCGCTGATCCCGGTGCTCGTCGTGATTCTCAAGGCCGTCGCCGTCGTCGCTCTCGTTGCCCTCGCGGTCGTCGCGCTCATCCTGCTGTTCAAGGATCAAGGGTAAAATTCGAGAGCCGGACTCTGGGGCGTAGCCAAGCGGTAAGGCAACGGGTTTTGGTCCCGTGATCCCAGGTTCGAATCCTGGCGCCCCAGCCATTCTCGTGATCTGAAGCGAGCGTCGATGAGCGGGAAAGAGACCTCTCCCTCGGAACAGACGTCGGGTCAGCCGGCGGAGTCCTCCGGCGACGGCGATCTCGCCGCCGTGGTGATGGCAGGCGGTCTCTCAACTCGGATGCGATCTGCGACTCCGAAGCACCTGCATCCCCTGCTCGGCTTGCGCGTCGTCGACTGGACGATCGAGACGGCCCGCGCACTCGGCCCGGCTCGTCTCGTGGTCGTCGCGTCGCCCGACACCGCTGATGCGTATGACGGTGTCGATGTGGCGGTACAGGAACGGCCGGGCGGTACCGGCGACGCCGTCGCGACCGCCCGCGGTGCGCTGGACGGCTTCGAGGGCGACGTGCTCGTCGTCGCCGATACGCCGCTCCTCACACGGACCGTGCTGGAGGGACTCGTCCAGGAGCACCGAAGCGCCGAAGCGGCCGTCACGATCCTGTCCTTCGAGGCGCGGGCGC
>JBKOXM010000004.1:0-3644 GCA_046724925.1 Actinomycetota bacterium
ATGTTCGAACCGGGGGCCCGTTGGTGGCGGGACGAGTACGTGGAGGCGTTGCTCGAGCTCGGGCGCGTCGACGAGGCGCTTGAGACACTCGGCGAGCTGGACGAGATCGCACGGCGACTCGAGCGCGCGTGGGCGCTGGCCCAGGTGGCGCGGTGCCGCGGGCTCGTCGCGTCGACGCAGGGCGAGGTCGAGGAGGCCGCGGAGCTCCTCGAAGACGCCGCTTCGCAGCACGAGGCCGTCGGCGATTCGTTCGGCCGCGCCCGCGCATTGCTCGCCCTCGGCGTCGTCAAGCGCCGACAGCGGCAGAAGCGGGCCGCACGCGATGCGATCGAGGCGGCGCTCGCCGGCTTCGAGGCGCTCGGCGCCGACGGCTGGGCGAAGGGAGCGGAGGGCGAGCTCGGACGAATCAGCGGACGGCGCCGCAGCGAGGGCCTCACTCCCGCGGAGCGCCGCGTCGCGGCGCTCGTCGCCGAAGGGCGAACGAACCGCGAGGTCGCCGCCGCACTCTTCCTCGGCGAGCGAACGGTCGAGTCGCACCTGACGCAGATCTACTCGAAGCTCGGGGTGCGCTCGCGCGCGGAGCTCGCGTCAAAGTTCCGGGGTTCTCACGATTTCAAGCCGGTGACGCCGTCGTAACGTCGACGGCGTGCCGAGCTACCTCGTCGAGACCTTTCTCGCACGCGGCGACACCGCAGAGCGCTCCGCGCGCTGGGGACGAGCGACCTCGGCCGCCGACGAGCTGACGCGAGAGGGGACGCGCGTCCGCTTCGAGCACACGATCTACGTCCCCGAGGACGAGATCTGCTTCTTCGTCGTCGAGGCTCCCTCGGGACGGGACGCCGCACGCGCGGCCGAACGAGCCCGCCTCGAGCCGTTCCGCGTCGTCGAAGCGCTCTCGCCCGGAAAGGAAACGCAATGAAGTGGATTGGAAAGTGGGCCGGCCCGGATCGCTCGCTGAGGCTGCGCGTGCTCGGAATCGGCGGGCTTGCCGCGGCGGCTGCCGCTCTCGCGGCAGCCCAGGCCGTGGCGACTCCCGGCACCGGCGCGGTCAGCAACTACGTTGCTCGCGGGCCAGTCTCGCAATCGGTGGTGATCGGAGTGCCCCGAACGGCGACCGCGACGAGGACGGTTCGCGTCCGCGTCGGTCGCAAGACGGTAACGAGGCGCGTCCGGTTCACCTACCAGACGGTCACGCCGCTGATGGCGTGCGGGGAATCGACCGCGTGTGACACGGCGTACCAGCAGCTGACGATCGCGCCGGGCGGCCACACCGGCTGGCACACGCACCCGGGGCCGACCTTCGTCGCCGTCGGGTCGGGCGAGGGAACGCTGTACCACGGCATCGCCGGCTGCCCCGCGCACAAGTACGGAGCCGGCGCGGGCTTCATGCAGCCGCCGACCGAGGTTCACAACATGAGGAACGAGGGCTCTACTCCGCTCGTGTTGTGGGCCTTCTACGCGCTCCCTCCGGGAACCTCGAACGCTGCGATCCGCATCGATCAGCCGCAACCGTCGAGCTGCACGAACATCCCGTAGGCAACCGTGAGTGGAGAGGCGTCGCCCCCCGGCACGCCTCTCCACGCTCTTCCGGAGCCGCCGGCTAAGCGCGCAGCTCGACGAAGCCGGCGGCCGCGAAGTCGCCGTCGAAGGCGAAGGCCTCGCGGATCCCGAGCATACGCATCAGCGCGAAGCTCGTCGCGTCGACGAAGGAGTACGGTCGCTCGTCCCGGCGCCGCAACCATGCGAGTGCCTCATCCTCGAGGTCCTGCGTCACGAAAAGGAGCTCGACGCGAGGCGTGCTTTCGAGGATGTCGAGGAACGCGAGCGCGGTCGCGTGGTCTCGCTTGCGACGCAGGAACGTCCACGTCTCCCCACGCACGTGATTCGACGTGAGGAGGCGCTCGCGCTGATGGCGCGCAAGCAGCGCGACCGCTGCATCGTGACGATCATCGCCGGGGAGCCGCGACGCGATCCAGAAGGACGTGTCGACGAAGATCAGGGCGTCGAACTGTCGCGTCGGTCGTACACGACGGCGTCGACACTGGCCGAGTCACCCGGACTTCCGCCCTCGCCGCCGCCGACCCACAGCCAAAGCGGATCCTCCTCGAGCGGCGGAAGCGCGTTCGTCCGCTCCGCAACCCAGCGGCGTACGAGCGCGGCCTTCGAGACGCCCTGTTTCCGGGCCTCCGCACCAAGCGCAGCATCGAGCTCAGGCTCGATCGAGATCTGCAGCCGCTTCATGCGAGCCATGTTACATCACTTTAACAATGTGATGTAATTTCCGCAACGGCCACGCCGGAATGGAGCGGAACGGTGTCCGTCGCGGCTGAACTCTCTATCGCGGAAAGGACGGGACCCTCTGCCCGCTCGACCATCGTCGGTCGCCGCGCCTGATCGAACGCTGTTGCCGCGGGAGGCGTAGCGGTTCAGGAGAGTGCGCGCTGGAGGGCCGCTCGGTCGGCGGGCGGACCATGGGTCGGCAGGACGTGCTCGATCGGCCGCTCGAGCAGCGGGCGCAGTCCCTCGACCACCTGCTCGCGCGTCACGCCCTCGGCCAGCCAGCTCTCCAGGAGCTCGACGCCGTGGCCGCGGTCGATGAGCGTGTCGCCGATGGCGACAGCGCGATGGCTCTCGATCCAGAGCAGGACGTCGTACGGCCCCTCCCGCCCGGGGAAGGCCTCGACGCCGAAGGGCAGCCGGTCGCCGGCCGAGAACAGCTGCGCCGGCATCCGAATCCTCCTGCCGTCGTCGTCAGGGGGCGGCGCGTACACCGGCGCCCCTAGGCGCTCCGAGAGGCTGCGGGCATCGCGCTCGTGCCACGGGTTCGTCAGC
Organism: Actinomycetota bacterium; assembly: GCA_046724925.1. Classification (GTDB taxonomy): domain Bacteria; phylum Actinomycetota; class Thermoleophilia; order Gaiellales; family Gaiellaceae; genus JBKOXM01. The sequence continues at coordinate 2,833 of JBKOXM010000004.1, forward strand.
ACGATGATCGTCGCGCGGTCGGCCGCCAGGTCGAGGATCGGGGCCGGCGGGGTGGTCGGGTCGATCAGCAGCAGGCGCTCGCCGTCGTCGATCGCGTATGACGAGACCTCGGGTCCCCAATCGCGGCCCGCGGCGTCGTCCTCGGCCGTCCACTCCGGATGCCGCGCCTCCCACCACCACAGGCCCGTCTGCAGCTCGCGCACGGCGGGATGCTAGACGCCACGACGACCGCGTGGCCGCCTCCAGTCTCCGATCGGATACGAAGCGCATCCCGTTGCAACTGGGCGTCGGCTCGCCGTAGAGTCGCACGGTTCCCAGACGAAAGGATCACAGTGCCGACCTGGCTTTGGATCGTCATCATCGTCATCGTTCTGTTGGCCCTCTTTGGCTACTTGGGCCGGGGACGCTTCTCTAGGTAGCCGCTCCGCGCAGGCCACTTCGCGCATGCCGCAGCTCGACCACGGCTGCGCGCAGCTCGTGCTCGATCTCCGGCCAGACCCCGTCACAAAGCCGTGACGCATCAGCGCCCATTCGCGGGCACAGTCGTCGCTTCTCGCCTACCCCCGCACGAGCTGCTGGACGCGCTGATGTGAGAGACCGAGCAAATCTGCCGCGTCGCGCAGGCCCAGATCCAGCTCACGAACAAGGGTGTGGGCGGCTTTGATGGTCAAATCGCGGGCCTTCTCGCGCTCGGCGTCGGCCTCGCGTCGAGCGTCGCGACTCCGTTTGACCGCGCGCAGAGCGCGCGCCGGGAGACGGATCTCCTCGACCAGCTCAGCCTTTTCGGCGTCGTCCGTCCACAACCCGAGGGC
>JBKOXM010000080.1:0-8171 GCA_046724925.1 Actinomycetota bacterium
GGGCTGAGAACCGCGCCCGCGAGCACGTCGCCCACAAACAGAGTGACGCGCGCGCGCGCGCGCGACCCCCACCCTAAAGAGGGCGGGGCTTCGCCCACCTCCCTCGCGGTCGACGCTACCTCTCAGGCACCGACGCGTATGTGCCGATCGTGTGCCGATCTCGACCCGAGGCCGCCCTAAGCTACGTCCATGGCCCGGGAACGCAACGAACCGGTTCGCCTGACGCGGATCTACACGCGTGGCGGCGACAGAGGCCAGACCTCGCTCGGGGACGGCTCGCGGGTCTCCAAGCTCGATCCGCGAATCGCCGCCTACGGCGTCGTCGACGAGCTCAACGCCCTGGTCGGCGCGGTGCTCGCCGGCGACCCGCCCGAGCGCATGCGGTCTCTGCTCGAGCTGGTCCAAAACGATCTGTTCGATCTCGGCGCGGACCTCTCGGTGCCGTTCGAGACCCAGGGAGAGCGCCTGCGCATCGGATCGGCCCACATCGAGGCGCTCGAGCGGGCCTGCGATGAATTCAACGCCGATCTCCCCGAGCTGAAGAGCTTCGTGCTTCCCGGCGGGACCGAGACCGCTGCCCGCCTGCACGTCGCCCGCGCCGTGTGCCGACGCGCGGAGCGCGAGGCGCTCGCAGCCGCGGAGACGGTCCAGCTGAATCCGGAGGCGCTCGTCTACCTCAATCGCCTCTCGGATCTGCTCTTCATCCTCGCTCGGACTGCGAACGCCGGCGCCGACGAGCCCCTCTGGCGGCCGGGCGGCCGGCGCGACTAGCCGCGCGGTCGGAAGCGCAGCGCGTGCTCGAGCTGGCCCTCGCGTTCGCCGCCTCGTTCGTCGCGGGCTATCTCGGCGCAGCCGTGGGGCTCGTGTTGGGCACGTTGCGACTCCCCGCGATGGTGCTCCTCGCGGGTGACCCGGCGACCGCGGCCGGCACCAACATCGCCATCAGCGCCGCCGCCGCGGGATCGGGGAGTCTCCAGCACGCGCGGGAAGGCCGAGTCGACCGGCGTGTCGTCCTCTGGATGGCGCCGCCGTCGGTGCTGGGAGCCGTCGTCGGAGCTCTGGGTGGGCACGCCGTCCCCGAGCGGTTGCTCCTAGGCGGCGTCGCCGCGGTACTGGCGTGGAACGGCCTCGATCTCTTGGTCAATCCGATTCGTGCCCGCCCACGGACACGTCCGAGACTCTTTTCCGCCGCCGGCTTCGGTCTCGGGATCGGGCTCGTCGGCGGCGCGCTCGGCGTCATACTCGGCACGCTGCGCATGCCGGCGCTGCTCCGCGCGGTCGGTCTCGACGCCTACCGCGCGGTCGGGACGAACCTCGTGGTCGGATTCGTGCTCGGACTGGCCGGATTCGCCGCGCATGCAGCGCGGCTCGAGGTGGCGTGGGGCCTGCTCGCGGCCGGGCTCGCAGGAGCAATTCCGGGTGCGTGGCTGGGAGCTCGGCTCACCGGCCGGATCGCGGAGGAGACACTCCGGCGCGCGATCGGCGCGGCGCTGCTCGTGATCGCAGCCGCGTTCGCCCTGGAGCTTCTGCTCGCCTAGGAGGGTTTGGCGGACCGTCGCTCGTCGGCAGGGTGCGATGGTCGTTCCGAGGCAAGGACGCAGGGGTGGGTTATTTGGGGCGGGACCTCCGCTCTAGTGCGACTGTTCGTCAAGCATGGACGCGTAGCGTACGACTGAGGACGCCGCCTGGGGGCGAGCAGCGCGCATCCGACGACTCAGCGCTGCGTTTCGTCAAGCCCTCCTAGGAGGCGTACGCGAGCCGGCGGATCACCTTCGCCAGCTTGGCGGCCGGGGTCGACCGCGGCAATGCCACCGTCGCGCCCGCCTTCACCGACAGCGCGAGCCTGCGCGGGTCGTTGGTGAGCGCGATGATCCGCACGGTCGGGAAGACCGTGTGGAGGTCTCGAACCAGGCCCACGCCGTAGCGGTCGACGTCGACCACGATCACCTGCACGTTGGTGCGCGAGTCCGCCGTGAGGTCGAAGGTCGAGTCGCCGTCTCCTTCCAACACGTGCGTCTTGGGCGTGTTCAGTCCGAGCGCGATGTCATCAGGCGATGAGGGACCGCCTGCGAGCACGACGTCCACTCGCCCTGCGCCCGGACGCACCGCGCGTGGTCGCTTCGGCGCGATCAACCGGAATCGAATCGTTCGCCTCACGGTCTCGTTGTCCGAGTTGGCCACGAAGACAAGCCGGTAGACGGCCGGCCGGCGCACCTGGCGCGGCATGGGCAGCTTCGCGATCGAGGCGCCGGCACGCGCGCTGAGCCGCCACCGATAGAGACGCTGTCCGTTAGGAGACACCAGGCTGACGCTGATCTTGATCGGCCTCGTCGTCTTGATCCGCGCTGCCACGTGGCGCGCTTTCGCCCAGGAGAAGCGCTTCGTTCCGACGACCTGGAAGACGAGCTTCGACTGCGGCTCGGCGAGCACCAGATCGATCGGGGATCCGACCTCTGCCACAGCCAGACGAGCAGGCTCGACGACCGCGCCCTCACCGATCACCGTGCCGACCTCGAAGCCGCGCGCCGCTAGGAGCTGGGTGGCCTCGGCGAGCGTGTGTCCGTAGAGCGCCGGCAGAGCGCGCAAGCCGCGCGTCTGGCCGCTCTGCGTGCCGTCGGGCCCTATGGCAGCGAGCGTGAAGATGCGGAGGTCGTCGGCACTCGTGGGGCCGACGTTGGCCTTCGTCTGCGTGGATGGGAAGCTCATCGTCGCCACGCCGTCGATGTACAGGATCGTGTTGCAGGGCTCGCCGTCGGGTCTCGTGCCCGGCTTCCAGCGGAGCGTGAGCGTCGCGTCGATTCCGACCTCGCCCGCGAAGTCGTACGGCGCAAGGCAGCCGAGCGTCGGCGTTCCACCGGTGCTGGTGGCAGGCTCCGCCGGCGCCGGCGACGACGTGCCCACCGTGAAGAAGATCGAGAACGAGCCGGTCCGGCCGGCCGGGTCGCGGACCGTCCCCTTGAGCGTGTGGCCGCCCTGGCCGAGCGCGCCGGTGTTCAGCGTCGCCTGGCTGCCGGAGATGATCGGCGGCACGGTGGGAGCCCCGTCGAGCGTCAGTCCGAGCAGAGCGTCGATCTCCTCGCTGGCGGTGAGCTCGATCGAGCTCGCGGCCGCGACGATCGAGCCGTGCGCGGGCACCGACGAGACGATCGAAGGCGCGACGTTGTCGATGCGGACGCCGGAAACGACGCTGCTCGAGCTGTTGCCAACCGCGTCACTCGCGGTGGCACGCAAGTCGTAGAGGCCGTCGGGCCGGGTCGCGGTGTCGAAGGCGCGGCTCCACGGCGCCGCGGTATCGGTTCCGATTGTCGTCCAGCTTCCCGCGCCGGCCGCGCTGACCGCGAAGGTGACCGAGGTCGGGCCGCCGCTCGTAGACGCGGTCAGCGTGACGGTGCCCGAGAGAGGCGATCCTGGGTTGTCGAGCGTGACGGTCGGCGCGTCGGTGTCGAGCGTCACGGAAGCGGGTGCGCTCGCGAACTGGTTGCCGGCGGCGTCCGTCACCAGCACCCTGAGCTCGTAGTCGCCGCTCGGGAGCGCCGACGGGTCCCAGGTGCCCTGGTAGGGCGCGCTGGTATCCGTGTAGATGTCGGTGTAGCCCCCGCCGCCGGCCGGCCGGTACTGGTACGTCACGCCCGCGACTCCCGAGCCTCCGTCGGAGGCGGTGGCTCCGAGTTGGACGGCGCTGCCGCCGACGGTCGACCCCGCGGCCGGAGCAGTAAGCGATCCGGAGGGAAGCGTGTTGTCGACCCGCATCGTGTGCACGTTGCTCGTCCCCGAGTTCGATCCGCCGTCGACCGCGATCGCGCGCAGGTCGTACAGCCCGTCAGCGGCGAGCGTCGTGTCGAAGGCGGCGTCCCAGGGCGCAGCCGTATCGGTCGCGATCGTGGTCCAGCCTCCGCCGCCTGCGGGCCGCCGCTCGAAGCTGACCTGCACCGTGTCCGAATCCGCCGAGGCGCTCAAGGTCACGACGCCGTGTCCGTTCGGTCCCGGGTCGGCCAGGGTCACCGTCGGGGCGTAGTTGTCGACGGTGACGGAGATCGAAGCGGAGCTTGTCGAGTTGCCGGCGATGTCGGTGACCGTGACCGAGATCGAGGCCGATCCGTCGGGGCCGCCGGTGGAATCCCAACTCCGTGTGAATGGCGGCGACGTGGCGGTGCCGATCGAGCTGCCTCTGACGAAGAACTCGACCGAGGCGATCGGGTTGGCGTCGAGCGCCGTTGCTCCAACGGTGACGTTGCCGGAAACCGTCGCGCCGGCAGTGGGCGAGCCCACGGCTGCGGTCGGCGCCGTGTTGTCGACGATCTTGTTCGGGAGGTCGACCGTGCTCACGTTGTCGGCGCCGTCGGTCACGATCACGCGCAGGTCATAGGGCCCGTCGGGGACGCCGGTCGTGTTCCACTGGATGCTGTACGGCTCTTCGGTGACGATCGCGAGGGTGTTCCAGCCCGAGCCGTCGGAGTACTGGAATTCGACCGACTCGATCCCGTTCGTGTCGCTCGGGTTCGCCGACAGGGTCACCGTCCCGCGCAGGTAGGTGCCCGGATCGTCGGCGCCCGCCACCGGCGGCGTCGCATCGATCGCGACGCTCGCGGTCTTCGGCGACTCGATGTTGCCGGCGACGTCGGTCGAGAAGTAGGAGATCGTGTGGATCCCGTCGTTCGAGCCGTCGCTGGGGGCCGGGATCGTGGCGCTGGTGCCTGACGAGTAGGCCCCGCCGTCCACCGAGAGCTGGGTGTTGGAGACACCGGAGCCTCCGTCGCCGGCGCTCAGCGAGACTGTTACCGCGTCATGCTGCCAGCCCGCCGGGGCGTTGTCCGTCGTGGTCGGAGGCGTGTTGTCGACTCGACGTCCCGCGACCGTCGCCGAGATCGTCTCGTTGCCGGCGACGTCGGTGACGACGACATGGAGGTCGTACACGCCGTCGGCGATCGTGTTCGTGTCCCACGTCCCTGAGATCGGCGCCCACGTGCCTGCGCCGGCCGGGGAGACCTCGTAGACGACCGTCGACACGCCCGATCCGCCCGGATCGTCCGCAAGGGACGAGAGCGTGATCGTCCCGCGCAGGTTGGCGCCGGGGTCGTTCATCGTCGCGGTAGGCGGTGTGTTGTCGATCCGACGGGCGGCGATGGGCGCGCCCTCGGTCTCGTTGCCGGCGACGTCACGTGCGACGGTCCGGAAGTCGTAGAGGCCGTCGGGAACCGAGACGGTGTCGAACGGGGTGTCGTAGGGCGCCGCGGTGTCGGTCGCGATCGTCGTCCAGGTCGAGCCGCCGGTGGTCGTGTACTGGAAGTCGACCTCGAGGACGCCCGAGCCGTCGTCAGTAGCCGAGCCCGTCAGCGAGACTGTCTGCCGGATGTTCGCACCCGGATCGTCGATGCCCGTCACCGGCGGGGTGTTGTCGACAAGGCGGTCCGTGATCGGGGCCGACTCGGTCACGTTGCCGGCGTTGTCGATCGCGACGACCCGCACGGCGTAGAGGCCGTCAGAGACGAGCGTGGTATCCCAGGCGCTCGGCGTCGAGGCCCAGCTCCCGCCGCCGTCGGAGGAGTACTGGTAGTCGACGCTCGCGAGGCCTGAGGCGTTCGGGCCCGGATCCTCCGTCGTGGACGCGAGCGTGACGAATCCTCGCAGGTTGGGGCCCGGATCAGCCATCGTGGCCGTCGGCGGAGTCGTGTCGACCAGCCACGTCTTGCTCGCGGCGGAGGCGTCGGTGTTGCCGGCGAGGTCAACCGCCCGCACCTCGAACGTATGGGTCGCGTCGCCGAGCGGGGCGAGTGTGTGCGGGCTCGAACACGCGCTCCAGCCGCCCCCGTCGACCTGGCACTCGAACAGCGCGCCGAGATCGTCGGAGGCGAACTCGAACGTGGGCGTGGCTAGATTCGATGGATCGCCCGGGTGGAGCGTGATCGTCGTGTCCGGCACGGTCCGGTCGACCGCGACGTTGACCACGTTCGAGTTGGGGTGTCCGGCGTTGTCGGTTGCAGTCGCCTTCAGCGCGCGGTTGCCGTCCGCCGGGAGCGGCCACGAGGCCTCGTAGGGATCCGCGCTGTCAGTTCCGAGGGAGGTCCAGGTGCCGGTCGCGCAGCCGGCGCTCGCATTCGAACATGCGAAGAACTCGACGCTCGAGACGCCGCTGCCGAGGTCGGTCGCCGAGGCGACAACGGCGCGCGGGTCAGCAGAGGACGCATTCACGTACCCGCCGTCGGTCGGGGACGTGATCGTGACGACGGGCGGAGTGTTGTCGACCCGCACCGTCACGGAGCTCGAAAGGTCGGTGTTTCCGGCCCGGTCGGCCACGCCGACCCGCAGGTCGTAGAGGCCGTCGGCGAGCGCGCTCGTATCCCACGAGGGGCCGGTCGCCGTCCAGGATCCACCGGGGCTCGTGCGGTACTCGAACTGCAGGCTCGCAGGCTCGATGCCCGAGCCGCCGTCGGTGCTGGAATGGGTGAGCGCGACCATCCCGGCAACGTTCGCCCCCGGGTCGTCCATGACCGCGTCCGGAGGCGTGTTGTCGACGCGCACGTTCGGAACGACTAGTGAGTTCGCGGAGTTCGTAGCGTTGTCGACGATCACCACGCGCAGGTCGTAGAGATCGTCCGACACCGTCGTCGTGTCCCAGGTGAGCGCGTACGGTGACGTGGTATCCATGCCGATCGCGCTCCATGTGCCCGCGCCCGCGGGGGAGCGCTGGAACGTGACCGAGTCCACGCCGGTCCCGCCCGAATCGGTCGCGCTCGCGGTCAGAGACACCGTCTGGCGGAGATACGGTCCCGGGTTGTCCATCGATCCGCTCGGCGGGGTCGTGTCGACGACCCAGGTCTGCGCTGCCGGTGTCGGGTCAGGATTTCCCCCTGGGTCAGTCGCCCGGACCTCGAACGTGTGCGAGCCGTCGCCAAGGCCGCTGTACGGCTCCGGGCTCGTGCATGGCGCCCAAGACCCTCCGTCGAGCCGGCACTGGAACGTCGAGCCGGGTTCGTCGGCCGAGAACGCGAAGCTTCCGTTGGCGCTGCTCGACGGATCCGGGGGCCCGGAGTCGATCGTCGTCTGCGGCGGGACGCTGTCGATCGTGAACGTCTTGGACTGCGGCGCGCTCAGGTTCCCGGCGTTGTCGCGTGATCGCGCCCGTACTCGGTACTGCTCGTCGGCGGGGAAGTTGGCGGAAGGGAAGGCGAGCGCCCAGGAAGCGATGCCCGACGCGGAGTGCCAGTCCTCCGTCGCGGAGGAGAATCCGGAGCCGTCCCAGTACGTCCCGTCGGACAGCCGCAGGACCGAAACCTCGACATCCTGGAGCCCGGCGCCGCCCGCGTCGCCTGCGGTTCCGCAGACGCCGCTCGATGCACAGCCTGAATTCCAGCCGGCGGCGTTGTAGAACGCAGAATCGACCGGGAAGGCGATCGCGGCCGTCGGGTCCGTGCGATCGATCGTCCAGGTGTAGGAGGCAGGCGTGGCGTCCACGTTCCCCGCTGCGTCGGAGGCACGGACCTCGAACGTGTGCGACGCCTCCGCGAGTGAGCTGTAGCTCTCCGGGCTCGTGCACGACGACCACGAGCCGCCGTCGAGACGGCACTCGTACGTGCCGGCCTCGCTCGCAGAGAAGCCGAAGCTGGCGTTCTGGCTGTTCGTCGGATCCGCGGGAGACGAGTCGATCTGCGTCTCCGGCGGTGAGGTGTCGATCGTGAACGAACGGCTCGAGGGGGTCTCGATGTTGTCGGCCTCGTCGACCGCGCGGAGCCGCGCGACATAGTCGCCGTCGGCCGGGAAGCTCGCGGCGCCGAAGGCGAACGACCAGGAGGCCGTTCCCGCAGTCGTCAGCCAGACCTCGCTCCCGCTCCCGAAGCCTGAGCCGTCCCAGTACGTGCCGTCCGAGACGCGGCGAAGCGAGAGCTCGACGCGCTGGAGGCCCGCGCTGTCGTCGCTCGCGCTCCCGCAGAGCCCGCTCGTGGCGCAACCCGCGTTCCAGCCCGCTGCACTGTACGAGTTGCCGGCGCCGGGGAACGTGAAGCTCGAGCTCGGCGCGCTCGAGTCTTCGACGTACGCCACGCCGCTCGAGCAGCCCGAATCGTTTCCGGCGGCGTCGCGGGCAACCGCTTTGAAGGTGGCGGAGGTGTCGTCGGCGACATTGACCGTGAGCCCGCCGGCGTTGAACGTCGCGGCCGGGCCGGTTGCCTCCGGCG
>JBKOXM010000232.1:0-5693 GCA_046724925.1 Actinomycetota bacterium
CGGCTGAGAACCCATATCCGGTGCGCGGCCCGGCGGGGATTCTCTTCGCCGTGCCCGCTTCCCGTTCTCGTTCTGCCGACCGAAGGAGCACCACGAGTGACCGAGCCGGCCGTCGAAGTGGCCGATCTGCGCAAGGAGTTCGTCCGCCGTAACGGCGGGGGGCGCCTGCGCGGCCGCCGCAAGCGGATCATCGCGCTGGACGGCGTCTCGTTCACGATGCAGCGCGGCGAGACGCTCGCCATCCTGGGCCAGAACGGCTCGGGCAAGTCGACGCTGGTCCGGTTGCTCTCGACGCTGCTGCTCCACGACGGGGGCAGCGCGCACATCTTCGGACGAGACGTCTTCAAGGAGCCCCGGGCGGTGCAGCGCCTCGTCAACCGCGTGTCGGTCGAGGCCTCGTTCTTCAAGAAGATGTCCTCGGTCGAGAACCTCTCGTACGCGGCGCGCTTCTACGGCATGTCGGCCCGCCAGACGAAGGACAAGATCCCAGAGATCCTCGACCGGGTCGGCTTCCCGAAGGACCGGATCTCCGATGGGATGGAGCATCTGTCCCGCGGCACGCAGCAGAAGGTCGCGCTCGCCCGCGCGCTCCTGACCTCGCCCGTCGTCCTGCTGCTCGACGAGCCGACGACCGGCCTCGACCCGCGCTCGAAGCTCGAGGTCCAGGACTTCATTCGCGAGATCCGGACGAATCACGACGCGACGATCCTGCTATGTACGCACGACCTCGTCGAGGCGGAGATGCTCGCGGAACGGGTGGGCATCCTCGACCGGGGCAAGCTGATCGACCTCGCCCCGTCCGACGAGCTGAAGGAGAGGTACGACGCTTCGACGCTCGAGGAGGCGTTCTTCTCGGCCACCGGCCGGTCGTTCGAGGAGGAGGAAGCGGAAGAGGAAGGAGGCGACTGATGCATCCAGCGGCTGCATCGGTGCGCCACGAGCTCGTCGGCCTTGCCGGCGTCGTCGAGCGCAACTGGTACCTCGTCAAGCGCTACATCTGGTGGGACGTCGCGTTCTTCTTCTGGACGGTCGCGAACACGCTCACGATCGTCTTCATTGCCAAGGGGATCGAGGTCTCGGGCGGAAGGATCGACGTCAACCGCGCGACCACGATTCTGCTGATCGGCGCCGTGATCTGGGCCTACCTCGGGATCATCTTCGAGATCCTCACGGAGACGGTCGCGTGGGAGCGCTGGGAGGGCACGATCGAGTACACGTTCATGGCGCCGCTCGCGCGCCCGATCCATCTGTTCGGGATGGGGCTCTTCGCGATCATCTACGGCGTCGTCCGCGCGGTGCTGCTGTTCGTCGTGGTCGCGTTCTTCTTCGATCTCTCGATGCCGGATGCGAACTTCGCGGCGGCGCTCGTGCTGCTCGCGATCGCCTCGATCTCGTTCGTCGGGATCGGAATGATGACTGCCGTCCTGCCCCTGATCTCGCCCGAGAAAGGCACGCAGCTGGGATTCATCGCGCAGGGCCTGCTACTCGTCGTCTCCGGTGTCTACTACCCGGTTTCCGTGCTGCCGCAGTGGATGCAGTGGATCTCAGTCATCTCTCCGGCGACGTACGCGCTCGACGGGATTCGCGATGCGATCCTCGCAGGGGACGGCGTGGTCGATCTCTGGGACGAGATCTGGCCGCTGATCCTGATCGGGCTCGTCTCGGTGCCGCTCGGCTTGGAGGTGTTCAAGCGCGGCGAGCGCTACGCCAAGAAGCATGGGAAGCTGAAGCGTTCGGGATGACGCTCGCCGTCGTTCTCTCGTCCAGTGTGTCGACCGGTCGTTTCAGACGGCGCACTGGCGGAGCACGCGCGCCTGATGTCGGCGCCGCGAGCGGCGCCTCAGAGCGCGGCGAGCGCTACGCCAAGAGGCACGGAAAGTTGAAGCGGTCGGGATGACGCTCGCCGTCGTTCTCTCGTCCAGTGTGTCGACCGGTCGTTTCAGACGGCGCACGGGCGGAGCCCGCGCGCCTGATGTCGGCGCCGCGAGCGGCGCCTCAGAGCGCGGCGAGCGCTACCCCAAGAGGCACGGCAAGTTGAAGCGCTCGGGCTGATGGCGGCTCAGCCCGCGACGGCGATCACGATCCGGCCTGCCGAGACCGACGCGGACCTCGAGGCGTGGCGGCAGGTCCGCATCGCAGTCGTTCCGAACGAACGGACGTTGAGCGTCGGCGAGCTACGGTCGACGCACTCATCCGATCAGCTGCTTCTCGTCGCCGAGCTCGACGGCGCCGTTGTCGGGTGTGGGATCTCCAAGCGAGGCGACACGGGCGGCGCCGGTGTGATTCCGCGCGTCTTCCCGGCTGCGCGTCGCCGAGGTGTCGGCACGAAGCTCTTGCTCGCACTCGCTGCGCATGCGGAGTCGCAGGGCCACGCGGATGTCGGATCACGGGCCCACGACGAAGGCTCGCTGGCGTTCGCCGAGCGGTTCGGCTTTCGCGAGGTCCGTCGCGACGTCGAGCAGGTGCGCGCGGTCGCCCGCGGCGAGAAGCCGCCCGCGCTTCCGGACGGTGTTCGGATCGAATGTCTCGCCGACCGACCCGAGCTATTCACGCGTATGTATCGAGAGCTGGCGCTCGAGGCGTTCGAGGACATGCCCACGGGCCGGCAGATCTCGATCACGCTCGAGCAGTGGCAGCGAGTGGGCGGGCACGCCCGAAGCGTCGTTCGTCGCTCTGACGGGTGACGAGCTCGTCGGCTGTGCGGGCTTGATGCTCGACACGGATGTCCCCGAGCGCGCGGAGAACAGCCTGACTGCCGTTCGCCGTGACTGGCGCGGTCGCGGCGTCGCCCGGGCGCTGAAGCAGACGACGATCGTGTGGGGCTCGCACCATGGCGTGCGCGAGATCTACACCTGGACACAGACCGGTAACGAGAACATGCGCGCGGTCAACGAGCGCCTCGGCTATGAGGCCCGAAACACCAGCATCTCCGTGCGGGCGCCGTTGCCCCTGTCTCCGTGAGGCGCCTCCCGGCCGTTCCCTTCTTCTACGCCCTCGAGTTCGGGCTCTCCCTGCCGTCGTGGATCGTCGTCGCCGTGTTCCTCGTACGCGATCTCGGCCTGAGCCCGCTCGAACTCGTGCTCGTCGGCACCGCGATGGAGGCCGCCGTCTTCGTCAGTGAGGTGCCGACCGGGGTCTTTGCCGACACGTTCGGCAGAAGGCGGTCGATCGCGCTCAGCCTCGTCCTCCAGGGCGCCGCTTACGTGATCGTCGGCACGGCCGGCGGCTTCGCGACTGTTCTCGTCGCGTGGGCGCTGTGGGGCTTCGGCTACACCTTCATGAGCGGGGCCTACGAAGCTTGGATCACCGATGAGGTCGGAGCAGATCGCGTCGGCCGAGTGTTCGCACGAGGTGCCCAGCTGAGCTACGCCGGCGCGCTCGTCGGCCTGCTCGCGAGCGTCGCCCTGGCGACGATTGATCTCCGGCTTCCCATCGTCGCCGGCGGGCTCGTCCTCGCCGCGTTCGGCGCGGCCGTGTTCGTGGGGATGCCGGAGATCGGCTTCACGCGGCGCCGGCCCGAAGAGGACGCGAGTCCATTTGCCGAGCTCAAGGCGACGGCGGCGGCCGGAGTTCGTTACGTGCGCATCCAACCGCTATTGCTAGCGATCGTTGCGATCACCTTCTTCGAGGGGATGTCGACGGAGACGTTCGACCGCCTTCGCGAGGCGCACTTCATCCGGGATGTCGGTTTGCCGCGGGTCGGCTCCCTCGACCCGGTCGTCTGGTTCGGGCTTTTCGGCGCCGGCAGCCTCGCGATCGGGTTCGTCGCCTCTCAGTACCTCGTCCGCCGATTCGAGCGAGAGGATCCACCGTCGCTTGCCCGCTACCTCGCCGTCGTGACCGCCGCCGAAGGCCTCATGCTCGCGCTCTTCGGGCTGGCGGGTTCAATCGCGGTCGCCCTCGCCGCGTTCTTGGTCTATGGGTTGGCCAGGTCCCTCGAGTCGCCTCTCTACATGACCTGGCTGAACCAGAACATCAGCGACTCGAGCGTTCGAGCGACGGTGATCTCGATGGCCGGGCAATCGAATGCGATCGGGCAGGCAGGCGGCGGGCCGCTCCTGGGCGTTGTCGGGAACCTGTTCGGAATTCGTGCGGCGCTGGTGGCCGGCGCGGCCGTGATCACGCCCGCGCTCGCACTCTACGCGCGCGCGATTCGCCACGGCGGCCGGGAGCCGGAGTTGGAGCAGCTGCCTCAGGCTTCCGAGGCGGTCTAGCGCCCGCGCGCGAATCGGACGTACAGGACGGCCTGACGGGACCGCGGCGCTACGGCCGAGACCACCACTGCTGGCGGTACGCCGGCTCGAACCCTGCTCGCTGGGCGTTTCGGAACGAGGTGCCGGCCTCGCCTTCGCTGTGATCGCGCGTCTCGAGCGTCAGGTGGTCGGCGCCTTCTGCCGCTCCCCACCGGATGCGGGCAGCGAGCAGCGCGGATTGTCCACCGCGGCCGCGCGCCTCGGGGAGCGTGATGGCTGCGCCAAGCCAGCTGAGTCCGCCGTTCACGTAGGCGATCGCGGTGCTGACGAGTCGATCGTCCGCGAGCCCGCCGAAGCAACCCCAACTCGGGCGGCCGCAAAGCGCCCCGAACCACTGGTCGGCAGGCGGGGGCATGCCGAACGCAGCGGCAACGGCTGCGCCGAACGCCCCCGCCTGCTGTGCTTGGAGTCTCTCGATGCGCAACGTCGTCGGCGCCTCGGACCGCGGCGGCGCCGCATCGCGCTTGAACTTCAAGAGCTTCTCGCCGGGGTTGTACCCGCGGTTGCGAAGCTCGGCCTCGGGCGGTGACCCAGGAGTTGCGGAGACCACGAACGCGCAGCCGCGCGAGCCGAACCACTCCTCGAGCTCTGGGAGGCGCGTCGCGTCGTCGACGCCCAGCACGCGGTTGAACAGAGCCATCTCCGGATGTGCGCCGATCGAGAAGGAGGCCCCATCCCCGAGGCGGAGGACCGCCAGGTCGAGCTCGCGCGCCAGCTCAGGCGGGGCTGCTGCGAAGAAATCGAGCACGGCCTGGAGCTCAATCCACTCCAGCTCGTCCACTAGGCAACCGTACTCCTGTAGACTGCCGCCGTCATTGAGGCGACGTTGCCTCGGGCGCCCTCGGCGCTCGGGGCTTTTGTATTTCAAGAGGAGGATTCGATGGCGCAGGTCGAGACGAGAAACAGGGCGACGAGCGATCCGGAGGCGCGACGCGAGGTCTTGCAGAGGATCGAAGAGCAGGGTGTCGAGTTCCTCCTGCTGTGGTTCACGGACATCGAGGGGCACCTGAAGAGCTTCGCCGTCACGCCGAGCGAGATCGAGGACGCGCTCGACGACGGCATGGGCTTCGACGGGTCGTCGATCACTGGCTTCAACGCGATCGAGGAGTCCGACATGGTCGCGATTCCCGATCCCGGCACGTTCCAGATCATGCCCTGGAAAGAAGGTGAGACAAAGATCGCGCGGATGATCTGCGACATCGTCACACCGGACGGGAAGCCCTACGAAGGCGACCCGCGCTACGTCCTGCGGCGGGCGCTCGAGCGGATGGAGTCGATGGGCTTCGAGACTTTCAATGTCGGCCCGGAGCTCGAGTACTTCCTCTTCAAGGACGACAAGGGGACCGAGACCCTCGACGAGGGCGGCTACTTCGCGATGACGACCATGGACGCCGCCAGCGAGCTCCGGCAGGAGACCGTCCGCGCCCTGCACGACATGGG
>JBKOXM010000052.1:0-8182 GCA_046724925.1 Actinomycetota bacterium
GCCGACGCCCGGTACAGGGGAATTCGAGTGGCGCGGGTTCTTGCCGGGCGCGCGTCACCCGCAAGGGATCGATCCGGACCCTGGGATCCTCGTCAACTGGAACAACAAGCCTGCACGTGGGTTCTCGTCCGCGGACGACCAGTGGTCGTACGGCTCGACTCACCGGGTCGACCTGCTCGCGCGCGCGCTCGCGGGGCGGCGCAGGCACACGCCGGCGTCGGTCGTCGCGGCCATGAACAAGGCGGCGACGCAGGACCTGCGGACGGTCGAAGTCTGGCCGTCCATCAGAGCGGTCCTCGGCACGAGCGCCGCTCCGAGCTCACGCGCGGCCGACCTCGTGCGTGCGATCGATGCGTGGCGCACGGCCGGGGCGAGCAGGCTCGACCGCGATCTCGACGGCCGCATCGATCATCCCGGAGCGGCCGCCATGGACGCGGCCTGGCCACGGATCGCCGACGCTGTCATGAGGCCGGTGCTGGGTCCACTGGTCGATCGCCTCGCCGAACGGCTTCCGCGCGACAATCCACCCAATGCCCAGGGCTCGGCATACCTCGCCGGGTGGTACGGCTACGTGGACAAGGATCTGCGCGCATTGCTCGGCCGCCCGGTCGTAGGTCCGTTCGAGACGCGGTTCTGCGGCGTTGGGGTGCTCCAGGCCTGTCGCGCGGACCTGTGGGCCGCGATCGACACGGCCGCCGGGAACCTTGAGACCGTGCACGGGCTCGCAGGCCCGGTCGCGTGGCGAGCCGACGCAAGAGCCGAGCGGATCCAGTTCGCCGGTTTCATGCCGCGTACGATGCGCTGGTCAAACCGCCCGACGTATCAGCAGGTACTCAGCTTCAGAGGGCGGCGATGACGCACAAAGTTGCGGCAGATGCAGGCGAAGTGGTAAGCAACCGCATCGCAGAAGGGGGTTAGCCCGTGGGCGCCGTCACGTTCGACGAAGTCAGCAAGATCTATCCGGACGGCACGCGCGCGGTGTCGAGCATCGATCTGGAGGTCCAGGACGGCGAGTTCGTCGTTCTGGTCGGCCCGTCGGGCTGCGGTAAGACAACCGCGCTGCGCATGGTCGCGGGGCTCGAGGAAATCTCCGAAGGCGTTCTCAAGATCGGCGACCGAGTCGTCAACAACGTGCCGCCGCGCGACCGTGACATCGCGATGGTCTTCCAGAGCTACGCGCTCTACCCCCATCTCACGGTCTACGACAACATCGGTTTCAGCCTCCGCCTGCACAAGGTGCCGAAGGCCGAGCTCGACAAGCGTGTCCGCGAAGCGGCGGACATCCTCGGGCTCGAGCCGTTCCTCGACCGCAAGCCGAGAGCCCTGTCCGGCGGGCAACGTCAGCGTGTCGCGATGGGGCGCGCGATCGTGCGGCAACCGCAGGCCTTCCTGATGGACGAGCCCCTCTCGAATCTCGACGCCAAGCTGCGAGTCCAGATGCGGGCCGAGATCAGCCGCCTGCAGCGCGACATCGGCGTGACGACGCTCTATGTCACTCACGACCAGGTCGAGGCGATGACGATGGGCGATCGGGTCGCGGTGATGCGCAAGGGCGAGCTGCAGCAAGTCGCCTCGCCTCAGGAGCTGTACGACGAACCCGTCAACCTCTTCGTCGCCGGCTTCATCGGCAGTCCTGCGATGAACCTGATCGAGGCGACGCTCGAGCGGGAAAACGGCGGCCTTGCGGCCAAGGCGGGCAGCCAGACAATCATGCTCGGCGACCGGCCGCTCACCGACCGTCCCGGCCTGAAAGCGTACGAGGGGAAAAAGATCGTGCTCGGGATCAGGCCCGAGCATCTCGAAGACGCAAGCCTCGCGAACGACATTCCAGCCGATCGTCGGCTCAAGGGCCAGGTCGAGCTCCGCGAGGCGCTCGGCTCCGAGATCATGGTCCACTTCACGGTCGACGCGCCCGCGGCGCTGACCGAGGACGTGAAGGAGCTCGCGAAGGACATCGGCGACGAGCGAGCGGTTGAGGAGGCCGCGAGCGGGAACCAGACGGTGATGGTTGGACGATTCGGCGCGCGAAGCGGCGTGCGTGAGGGCGAGGCTGCGGAGGTCGCGGTCGAAACCTCCTCGCTCCACTTCTTCGACCCGGATACGGGTGCAGGCATCTATGACGGAAGCGAAAGGGAGGTAGGACGGTGAAGAAATTCAGTCGCGCGACGATCGCGCTGCTCGCTGTCGTCCTCGCCGGGCTCGTCGCGAGCTGCGGCGGCGGAGGCGGACAAGAGGAGGGCACCGGAACGGTCAGCGTCCTCTCGCTCTGGGGAGGAAGCGAGAAGGAAGCGTTCGAGAAGGTGCTGGCCGGCTTCACTGAGGAGACCGGCATCAAGACGAAGTACGAGACGGCGCGCGACTTCCTGCCCGTGATCCGAACCAGGATCGCCGCCGGGAACCCGCCGATGATCGCGATCGTGCCGCGGCCGGGCATCGTCCGCGACCTCGCGACCGACGGTTCGCTGATCTCCTTCGACGACCTCGGCCTCGATGCCGACGAGATCAACTCGAACTACGCGAAGGCGTGGACCGACCTGACGACGTTCGACGACGAGACGTGGGGCGTCGTCGCGAAGGCCAACTCGAAGAGCGTGCTGTGGTACCGGCCTGACGTCCTCCAGGAGATCGGCGCGCAACCTCCGAAGACCTGGGACGAGCTCCTCGCCCTAACCGACAAGATCAAGCAGGAGGGCCAGACGCCGTGGGCCGTCGGAGCGGGAGACGGCTGGCCGCTCACGGACTGGTTCGAGTCGATCTACCTTTACAAGTACGGGCCCGACAAGTACGAGCAGCTGTTCAGCGGGAAGCTGCCCTTCGACGACGCGTCGGTGAAAGACGCGCTGACAGAGATGACGAAGGTCCTCAACGACGAAAACCTGCCCGGGGGCGTCGAAGGCGCGCTCGGCACGAAATTCGTCGACGACATCGGACAGGTGTTCGGCCAGAACCCGAAGGCCGTCCTGTACTACGAAGGAGGGTTCGTCGGCGGCATCGCGGTTGGCGAGGTCAACCCGAGTCTGAAGCCGGGCAAGGACATCAACTTCACCGCCTTCCCGACGATCAACGAGCAGTTCGGACGGCCGTTGCTCGGGGCGGGCGACGTTGCCGTTGCGTTCGAGAACAACGAAGACGTGAAGAAGCTGATGGAGTACCTCGCCAGCGCGGAGGCGGGCACGATCTGGGTCTCGACCGGCGCGATCGTCTCGCCGAACAAAGGCGTCGCGCTCTCGTCTTACCCGAACCTGCTCGTGCGCAAGGAGGCTCAGCAGGTGCGGAACGCCACGGTGTTCAGGTTCGACGGCTCCGACCTGCTCCCGGGCACGCTCGGGACCGAGTGGCCGACTGTGCTGCAGGGCGTGATCAAGAGCCCCGACAAGATGGACAGCCTGCTGTCCGCGTTCCAGCAGAAGGCGTCGACCGAGTTCGGCTCGACGTAACGAAGCGGTAGGAAGAGTGCGAGGGAGGCTTCACTGAGTACCGCCCAGGCCCCCGGATCGATCGTCGGGCCTCAGACGCCTCCCTCGCGCCTGACCGGGATCAGGCGGAGCAATGGCCTGCAGGCCGCCCTCTTCCTCGCCCCGGCACTTTTCTTGCTGCTCGTCTTTCTCGTCTATCCCGTCACCTGGACGATCCGGTTGTCGCTCGACACTGGCCGCGGTCTTCGCTTCCGCGAGTTCGTCGGCCTCGAGAACTACGATCGGCTGCTTCGGCACGACCCGGGGTTCCTCGACACGTCGCACTTCCCGCCCAGCGGCGCGCTCGTCAACAACGTGCTCTGGATCGTGCTCTACACGTTGCTGTGCCTCCTCTTCGGCCTTCTGATCGCGGTGCTCGCGACTCGCGTCCGGTACGAGTCGCTCATCAAGGCGGTCATCTTCGTACCGATGGCGATCGCCGCGACGGCGGTCGCGCTGATCTGGAAATTCGTGTACAGCCCCGACCCGGACGTCGGAGTCGTCAACGCCGTCATCAGCGGGGTCGGCGGCAACCCAGTGCCCTGGCTGGGGAAAGAGAGCACCGTCAACTATGCGCTGATCTTCGCCAACGTCTGGGCGTCGGCAGGCTTCGCGATGGTAGTCCTCTCGGCCGCGCTGAAGGGGATCTCCGAGGAGGTCATCGAGGCCGCTCGGACGGACGGAGCGAACGAATGGGACATTTTCCGGCGGATCCAGTTCCCGCTGCTCTCCCTTCCGCTGGCCGTCGTCGCCGTCTGGCTGATGGTCAACGTGATCAAGCTCTTCGACCTGATCTACATCGCTACGGCGGGCGGCCCGAACGGCAAGAGCCAGGTGATCGCCTTCACGATGTACAACGAGACCTTCCAGGGCGGCAAGGGCGGCTACGGGGCGGCAGTCGCCGTGATCATGCTGGTCATGATCATCCCGATCATGGCCTTCAACATCAAACGCTTCCGCAGCGAGGCCGTCGTCCAGTGACGACGCAGGCCGTCGACGTCGTTCGGCCCGCGCCGGTAACGCTCAGTGGGCGCATCGTCCGCTGGACGGCGAAGACGCCGGTTCACCTCGCGCTAATCGCGATCGCGGTGATCTGGCTCGTGCCGACCGTCGGGCTCCTGATCACGTCCTTTCGCCCGCGGCCCGACATCGCATCCTCGGGCTGGTGGGAGACCTTCGGCAACCTCAACTTCACGCTCGACAACTACCAGAACGTGCTCACGAACCAAGGCATGAGATCGAGCTTCATGAACAGCTTCCTCATCAGCGTTCCCTCGACACTGATCCCTCTGCTCGTCGGCGCACTCGCCGCCTTCGCGTTCTCCTGGATCTCCTTCCCGTTCAGGGACACGATCTTCCTGATCATCGTCGCCCTGATGGTCATCCCGGCCCAGATGATCCTCGTGCCCGTCCTGACGATGTTCCAGGACCTCGGAAACACGTTCACCGGCCGGAAAGACCTCTTCACAGGCTCGTTCCTCGGCATCTGGATCGTGCACACGACCTTCGCGCTGCCGTTCGCGATCTTCCTCTTACGTAACTTCTTCATCACGCTGCCGCGTGATCTGATCGAGGCGGCGCGGGTCGACGGCGCCTCAAACCTGCTGATCTTCGCCAAGGTCGTGCTGCCGCTCTCGGTACCGGTACTTGCGTCGTTCGCCATCTTCCAGTTCCTGTGGGTCTGGAACGACCTGCTGATGGCGCTGATCTTCGTGCAGGAGCCCGACAACCGGCCGCTGACGCTACGGATCAGCGAGGTGCAGTCGACCTACGGCGTCGAGTGGCATCTGCTGAGCGCGGGCGCGTTCGTCCTGATGGCGGTGCCGCTGCTCGTCTTCTTCAGCCTGCAGCGCTACTTCGTTCAGGGCCTACTGGCCGGCTCGGTCAAGTAGCGACGAAATCCTCTTCGGGGCGGGACGAGCGGAAGCTCGTCTACCTGGTGCCACATACGCACTGGGACCGCGAGTGGTACCTGCCGTTCCAGCGCTTTCGGCTGAAGCTGGTCGAGCTGGGCGACCGAGTGCTCGACATGCTCGAGAAGGACGAGCGGTTCGTGTTTACGCTCGACGGCCAACTCGCGACCGCCGACGACTACATCGAGGTGCGTCCGGAAGGCGAGGAGCGGATCCGTCGGTTGGCGCAGGCGGGCCGGCTCGCACTCGGACCCTGGCAAACGCTGATGGACGAGTTTTTGGTCTCCGGCGAGACGATTGTGCGCGATCTCGAGCTGGGGCTGCGCCGTGCAGAAGCGCTGGGCGGCTCGATGCTCATCGGCTACCTGCCGGACATGTTCGGCCACGTGGCGCAGATGCCGCAAATCCTGCGTGGGGCGGGAATCGACCATGCAGTCGTGTGGCGCGGCGTTCCGGCGGCGATCACGAAGCATGCCTTCGTCTGGGAATCGCCGGACGGATCGTCGGTCCTCGCCGAGTACCTGCCGCTCGGATATGGCAACGCCGCATACCTGCTGGACGTGCCGGGCCGCGTGCCGGCGAAGGTCGCCGATCTTGCCGAGTCGATGCGTCCCTTCTTCGATCGGGACGAGCCGATCCTCGCGATGTACGGGACCGATCACACGGAGCCGCTCCCCGAGCTGATCGAAGTGGTCGAGGAGGCCAACCGCGCCGAGGGGGAGTACCGCCTCGAGCTCGCGACGCTCAGCGCCTACCTCGAGGCGAGCGACGGGGCGGAGCAGCGCTGGAGCGGCGAGCTGCGGTCGGGCGCGCGTGCGAACCTGCTGATGGGCGTCGTGTCGGCGCGGATCGACCTGAAGGCGGCGGCTGCTCGAGCCGAGCGGGTGCTCGAACGCTACGCGGAGCCGCTCTGCGCGATCCATACGACAGAGTGGCCCGAGCGCCTGCTCGAGCTCGGTTGGCGCCGCATGATCGAGAACTCCGCACACGACTCGATCTGCGGCTGCTCCGTCGACGAGGTCTCGGCCCAGGTGCTCGTCCGCTATGCCGAGGCGGAGCAGATCGGCCGTGGTCTCGCCGAACGCACCGTCGCACGACTGGCGGCCACCGTTCCAGGAGGGGCGGTCGTGATCGTGAATCCCTCGCCGGCGCCCGCGGCGGACGTCGTCGAGCTCGACCTCGTGGTGCCCGAAGACTGGGCAGAGGTCGCGCTCGAGCTCGCCGACGGTCAGCGAACAGCCACACAGGAAATCGCAAGAACGGCGGCGCACCTCCAGACGCTCGAGCTGCCCGCGGCCGAAGTTCCCGAGCTTCTGCGTCGACGCCTGCACGGGCGCGAGCTGTTCGGGCGCATCTGGAACGGATTCCGCCTCGAGCGGGGCGGCGAACGGCCCCGCCTGACGCTCGAGCTCGATTCGGTGCCCGATCCGGTCTGGCTCGACGTCGCGGAGCTGCGAAACGACATCGAGGTCGCCGCCGCCGCTGATCCCGGCACGACCTGGGAGGTGGTCATCTGGACGCGGCCGCGCCGGCGCGTGCTGGCGGCAGTTCGCGCGCCGCCGCTCGGCTGGACCTCGGCACGCCCCGT
This sequence comes from Actinomycetota bacterium, assembly GCA_046724925.1. Lineage (GTDB taxonomy): Bacteria > Actinomycetota > Thermoleophilia > Gaiellales > Gaiellaceae > JBKOXM01. The sequence goes on from JBKOXM010000052.1 coordinate 6,957, forward strand.
GCCCGGTGCAGCAAGTGACAACTTGTCACAAGCTTTCCAGGGTGGCGCCGCTCCGGTGCAGGTCGAGGGAGCGGCGTTGGACAACGGCTTCGTCCGAGTCGAGGTTGCCGGCGACGGGACGCTGCGATTGGGCGGGCGCGAGGGTGTCGGCCGATTGGTGGACGGTGGAGATGCCGGAGACAGCTACAACTACGGCCCGCCCGAGCACGATCGGCTGGTCTCCGAGCCGGACGGCGTCTGGGTGGACATGCGGGCCGAAGGTCCGCTCCTGGGCGAGCTCGCCGTCCTCCGCACGTACCGCTGGCCGGTCGGGCTGACGAACGACGCATCGGGCCCTTCAGACGGCCTCGTCGCAACGGATGTCGAGATGCACGTCCAGCTGCGGGCAGGCGAGCCCTTCGTGCGTATACGCGTCGCCTTCGAGAACCGAAGCCGCGACCACCGCCTGCGCTTCCACATCCCGCTTCCGCGAGCCGCCGCCTCATCGTTCGCGGAAGGACAGTTCGGCGTGATCGAGCGCGGCTTGACCCCTGAGGGCGGCCACGGCGAGCTGCCGCTTCCGACCTTCCCGGCACACTCCTTCGTCGACGCGGGCGGCATCGCCGTCCTCCTCGAGCACGTGCTCGAGTACGAGCTCGTCCGGGACGGCCACGAGCTCGCGTTGACGCTGCTGCGCTCCACGGGCCTGATCAGTCGGAACGTTCACCCCGCGCGCGACGAGCCGGCCGGACCCGAGATCGCGATTCCCGACGCTCAGCGGCTCGGTCCCTGCGAGGTTTCGTTCGCCCTCTTTCCGCATGGCGGCGACTGGCGCCAAGCCGATGTCTTGACCGCCGCCGAGCGCTACCGCCTGCTGTTCCTCACGGCGGCCGGCACAAGCGAGAGCGGCGCGCTCGGCCGACAGGCTGGGCTCGCAGTCGAGGGCGCAACGATGACGGCCCTGCGACGGCGTAGAGACTGGCTCGAGCTACGCCTGGTCCGCCTCGACCCTGAAGGAGGCACCGCGGTCGTAAGCGGCGGGTTCACCGAAGCGCGTGCGGCCGACCTCCTTGGGGGCCCAGGCGTTCGGCTTCAACTCGAGGCAGGCCGACTAGAACTCGAATTACCCGCTTGGAAGATTCAGACGATTCAGCTGAGGTAACCATGCCACCTCTAGCGTGTCGACCGGTCGTTTCAGACGCTTGACCCGCCGCCCACCCGCGCGAGTAAATCGCGCGACCTGACGT
>JBKOXM010000068.1:0-4179 GCA_046724925.1 Actinomycetota bacterium
ACCAAGCCCTCGCACGGCTCGGCCCGTGAGAATCGCGAGGGCGCCGGAAGAGCTCCCGGCGGAGCGCCGCGCAACTGCGCTCGGCACGTTCGACGGCGTGCACCTCGGCCATCGCCGCGTGATCGAGGCCGCGTCTTCGGCAGGTCTGACGACGACAGTGGTCACATTCGATCCGCATCCGCGAGTGGCTCTCGGCAACCAGGTGCAGCTGCTCACGACGCTCGAGCGCCGGTTGGAGCTGCTCGCCGAGCTCGGAGTCCAGGACGCACTCGTCGTCGAGTTCGACCTCGATGTGGCTCGTCTCGAGCCTGAGCAGTTCGCAGAGCAATTCCTGCGTCCGATCGAGGCGGAGGTCGTCGTCGCGGGCGCGAACTTCCGCTTCGGCCGTGGGCGGAGCGGGGAGCTCTCGGACCTGGAACGACTCGGTTTCGACGCGCGTCCGGTTCCGCTCGTCGAAGGAATCTCGTCCAGTGCGATCCGGTCGCTGATCGCCGCCGGTGAGGTCGAACGCGCAGCCCATTTCCTCGGCCGCCCGGTCGAGGTCGAAGGGGTCGTCGTGGCGGGCGATGCGCGCGGCGGCACGCTCGGATTTCCGACGGCCAACCTTCGCATCCCAACGGATCTGGTCGTTCCGGCGTACGGCATCTACGCGGGGGCGACGTCAGGGCGGCGAGCGGCGATCTCGATCGGCGTCAACCCGCACTACGGCGGCTCCGAACGGCGCGTCGAAGCACATCTCCTCGACTTCGAGGGCGACCTCTACGGGCGGCGGCTCGTGGTCGAGGTCTGGCGACGCCTCCGAGACGAGCGAGCGTTCGGAAGCGAGGCGGAGCTGGTCGACCAGATCGCCGCCGATCTCGGCGAGGTGCGCATGGCCTCGCGCCCGGTATAAGAGTCCTTCAGGAAAACGCAGGTTCGTCGGCCGTCGGGGGCACGCTCAGCAGCTCGAAAACCGGCCGCAAGTTTGCGCAATTTGCGGAGTCTACTTCGACATGGAGGGGAGTCCGGAGGAGGTCGTCGGTCTGTCGGTCTTGCAGAGCGTTCGCTGCCTGGAATGCGGGGCCGTGTACACGAAGCCGACTCGCGGGGGGACTGCACGCGCCAATCCAGGCTGTCCTCAATGCGGCTACGTCGGCTGGATGTATGCGAACGTCCCGGTCTGGCCGGCGGTCGAGTCACGTGACGACGAGACGGAGCTGGGGCAGACTCGCGCACGCTCGGGCTGAGACGCGATCCGGTCCGCCGCTGCCCGGCTCCTAAGCGCTGCTACCCTATCCCGCGACCGCAGCCTCGGCCGTGCGCGGGCTTCCAGGCGCCGCGCTGGGACTGCGGATTCGTATGACTCTGACCAAAGAAGCCAAGCAGGAGCACGTCGCGAAGCACGGAAAGCACGGCACCGACACCGGGTCGGCTCACGTGCAGGTCGCGATGTTGACGCAGCGCATCAACGAGCTGACCGAGCACCTGCGTACGCACACGAAGGATCACTACGCGCGGCGCGGACTCCTGAAGCTCGTCGGCCGGCGCCGCCGCTTCCTGAACTACCTGCAACGGAACGATCTGGAGGGCTACCGGGCGCTGATCAAGGAACTCGGTCTGAGGAGATAGATCTCAACGAGGAAGATGGAAGTTTGAGCGAGCGCGCGTCTGGCGCGCTGACCCAAACCTCCATCTTCCTGAGAAGAGTGGAGGTTCGACATGGCAATAAGCACTGAAACGCGGCCGGCGACGGTCTCTGTCACCGCCGGAAACGCGGACATGACCTTCGAGAGCGGCAAGCTCGCGAAGCAGGCCGACGGGGCCGTCGTCGTCAGTTCGGGGGACACGATGGTGCTCGCGACTGCCCAGGGAAAGATGGAGGCGCGCGAGGGAGCTGACTTCTTCCCACTCACGGTAGACGTCGAGGAGCGCATGTACGCCGCCGGGAAGATCCCCGGCGGCTTTTTCAAGCGCGAGGGCAGACCATCGGAGAAGGCGATCCTGACCGCGCGGATGATCGACCGGCCGATCCGGCCGCTCTGGCCGAAAGGGTTCCGCAACGAAGTGCAGGTCATCTGCACCGTGCTCTCGGCCGACATGACCACCCCGCACGACATCCTCTGCATCAACGGCGCCTCGGCGGCGCTAATGGTGTCCTCGCTCCCGTTCATGGGGCCGGTCGGAGCCGTCCGTGTGGCGCTGATCGCCGGCGAGCTCGTCGTCAACCCGACGCTCCAGGAGACGGAGAACGAGAGCGAACTCGATCTGATCGTCGTCGGCACAAAGGACGCGCTGACGATGGTCGAGGCCGGCGCGAACGAGGTGCCTGAGCAGTCGCTGCTCGAAGCGCTGGAGCTCGCGCAGCAGGAGATCCGCAAGCTCTGCGAGGCGCAGGAGGAGTTGCGAGCGCAGGTCGGGAAGCCGAAGTATCTGGATCCCGACGTCAATGCCGAGGTCGAGCAGTACGCCGACCGGATCCGTGACCGGATCCGGCAGGAGGGGTTGCGCGAGGCCGGTGCGGTCGTCGAGGAGCTCCAGGAGGAGCTTTGTCCGCCGCTCTCGATGGACTCGACCGAGGAGGACATCGTGCGGCAGGTACAGGTCCGCGCGGCCTTGGCGCTCCTACTGGACCGCGAGCGCCTCGCCGCTGTCGAAGGCCCGGTTCGGGAGCGGTTCGAAGACGATCTGCGCGGGCTGACCGAGGCCGAGCAGGATTCGAAGGAGCTCCGCTCGGCGAAGCGCCACCTCCTCTTCGACCGAATCGAGGAGACGGTCGAGTTGCCGTTTCCCGTGGGGCCCGCGACCGTCGACGGTGACGCCCCAGCCGTAAAGGACGGGCTGACGCGGCAGTGGGTGAAGCGGGCGTCCGAAGCGGTCTACAAGGACCTCGTCCGCCGCAAGATCGCCGTCGACAAGCGGCGACCCGACGGGCGTGCTGCAGATGAGATCCGCCCGATCAGCTGCGAGGTGGGCGTTTCACCGCGCACGCACGGCTCCGGCCTCTTCACGAGGGGTCAGACGCAAATCTTGTCGCTGCTCACCTTGGGCACCGCCAAGGAAGGTCAGCGTATCGACGATCTGTCGCTCGAGGAAGAGCGTCGCTTCATGCACCACTACAACTTCCCGCCCTATTCGGTGGGTGAGACGGGCTTCATGCGCGGGCCGAAACGCCGTGACATCGGCCACGGTGCGCTCGCACAGCGGGCGCTGGAAGCGGTGATCCCGACGGCGGACGAGTTCCCATACACGATCCGTCTGGTCTCCGAGACGCTCGAGTCGAACGGCTCCTCGTCGATGGGCTCCGTCTGCGGCTCGACGCTTGCGCTGATGGACGCCGGCGTGCCGATCAAGGCGCCGGTCTCCGGGATCGCGATGGGCCTTGTGAAAGAGGGCGACGACTACGTGATCCTGACGGACATCCAGGGCGCGGAGGACCACCTGGGCGACATGGACTTCAAGGTCGCCGGGACCCGGGAGGGCATTACAGCGCTGCAGATGGACATCAAGATCACCGGCGTCACGCAGGAGATCCTGCGGAACGCGCTCGAGCAGGCGAAGCGGGCGCGGGAGTTCATCCTCGAGAAGATGGCCGAGGCGCTGCCTGAGACCCGTGGCGAGCTCGCCGCGCATGCGCCGCGGATCACGTCGATCAAGATCGACCCCGAGCAGATCGGGCTCGTCATCGGCAAGGGCGGCGAAACGATCCGCGCGCTCGAATCGGAAAACGACGTCCAGATCGACATCGAGGAGGACGGCACGATCCTGATCTACGCGACCGAGGGGACGAAGTCCGACGCCGCGATCGCAGCGATCGAGGGCTTGACGAAGCAGCCCGAGGTCGGCGACACGTACACCGGGAAGGTCGTCAAGACGACCCAGTTCGGTGCGTTCGTCGAGCTGAAGAAGGGCACGGACGGACTGCTCCACGTCTCGAACGTCGGCCCGGGCCGCGTCGGCCACATCGAGGACGTGATCACGCGCGGCGACGTCTTGGACGTGATCGTCCAGGAGGTGGACAAGGAGCGAGGCCGGATCGGCCTCAAGCTGGTCGCCAAGCACGAGAACGGCTCGCTCGTCCAGCCCGAGGAGCTGATCGAACGCGCCAAGGACGCGCCTCCTCGCCCGCGCGAGGAGGAGCGCCCACGCGGCGGCGACCGCCGCGGCGGCCGGGACCGCGGCTCGCGCAGATAGGAGCAGGAG
>JBKOXM010000178.1:0-7618 GCA_046724925.1 Actinomycetota bacterium
TCAATGTTCCTGACCGCTCTCTGGGTCGGCCTGGTCGGGCTCGCGGCCCTCATCATCGCTGTGCGCTGGCGCCCGCTTGCGCTTCCCGTGCTCGGAACGGTTGTCGTCACGGCCGGGAGCGTCATGGGCTACCTCTTCTACGCCAGCTCGGTGGACAAGGTCGTGGACGAGCAGGTCGCAGTGGCCGCGCCGGAGCCGGCGACGGGCGCGGCGAGCGGGGAGGATATGAGGGCCCGCCCGGACCAAAACGTCGCCCTCGGCCGCGGCCGCTTCGAGAGCGCGGCGCACGGCACGAGCGGGAAGGCGACGCTGATTCGGCTCGCCGAGGGCGGAAAAGTGCTCACCCTCACCGACTTCGAGACCGACCCCGGTCCCGACCTCCGCGTCTACCTCGTGACGGGGGACGCCGGCACTTTGGGCGACGTGGTCGACCTCGGCGCACTGAAGGGCAACCGGGGCAACCAGCAGTACGAGGTAGGCAGGTCGGTCGACACCGAGCGCTACCGAACGGTCGTCATCTGGTGCCGGGCCTTCAGCGTCGCGTTCGGCGGCGCTCGCCTCGCGTAACGTCGGCGGCCCGTCCGGAGACTGAGCGGCATGCTTCGAGAGCTCGCCCGACGTGATGAAAGCGGATTGCTCGTCCGTCTCGTGTGGGATCTCGAGCGAGGGCAGGCCGTCATCCGCTATCGCGACCGGCGCAGCGGAGACGCGTTCGCCGCCGACGTGCCCAACTCCCGTGCGCTCGACGCCTTCCGGCACCCGAACGTGTACCGGCCAGTCGGCCTCACGGCCCTATAGCCCACCAACGGATAGAGGAAGAGGAGAGCCATGACCGAGATCCTGAGCTCCGCCAGGCCACTGGCCATCTCGGCGCCGACCGGCTACATGCCGATCGAGGAGCACGGCGTCATCGGCGACCTCCGCAGCGTCGCCCTCGTCGGCACGGACGGCACGATCGACTGGTACTGCCCGGTGCGCTTCGACGCGCCAAGCGTCTTCGCGGCCTTGCTCGACAAGGAGCGCGGCGGCTACTTCCGCATCGCGCCCGCGCACGACGGCTGGAAGTCGCGGCAGCTCTACTTCCCGGACACGAACATCCTGATCACGCGCTTCCTCTCGGAGGAAGGGGTGGCGGAGGTAATCGACTTCATGCCGGTGATGCGGCCGGGTGACGGCGGTCGCGACCGCATCGTGCGAACGGTGCTCGGCGTCCGCGGCGAGCTGACGCTCCGGGTCGAGGTCGATCCACGCTTCGACTACGGTCGCGTTGACCACGAGGCAGAGGCGGTCGAGCACGGCGCCGTCTTCCGCTCCCGCGCCGGCTCGCTCGCGCTCTCGACGCGCGTCCCGCTCGAGGTCCGGGACGGCCGGGCGGTCGCGGAACTGACCGTCGGGGTCGATGAGCGCGTGACGTTCGTCCTCGAGAACGGGGACTCGGACCTCCGTCCGCGCCCGTACGGTGAGGACGAGACCCGGGGCCTGTTCGTGGAGACGATCGACTTCTGGCGCGGTTGGCTCCGGCAATCCCGCTACACGGGACGCTGGCGGGAGACGGTCGATCGCTCGGCGCTAACCCTGAAGCTCCTCACCTACCAGCCGACCGGGGCCATCGTCGCCGCGGCGACCACGAGCCTCCCGGAGCAGCTCGGCGGCGAGCGCAACTGGGATTACCGCTACACGTGGATCCGCGACGCGTCCTTCTCCCTCTACGCGCTCCTCCGCCTCGGCTTCACGGAGGAGGCCGCCGCCTTCGGCGACTGGCTTGCTGATCGCTTCCGGACGCCGATGCAGGGCGAGTCGGGGCCGCTCCAGATCATGTACGCGATCGACGGGAATCCCGAGCTCGAGGAGCTGACGCTCGACCACCTCGAGGGCTACCGGGGCTCGGCGCCGGTCCGGATCGGCAACGGCGCCGCGACCCAGCTCCAGCTCGACATCTACGGCGAGCTCGTCGACTCCGTCTACCTCTACAACAAGCACGGGCGGCCGATCTCGCACGACGCGTGGGAGGACCTCCGACGCATCGTCGACTGGGTCTCGGAGAACTGGGACCAGGCGGACGAGGGCGTCTGGGAGACCCGCGGCGGCCGCCAGCATTTCACCTACGGGCGGCTAATGTCGTGGGTCGCAGTCGAGCGGGCGATCAGGATCGCCCGCCAGCGAGGGCTCCCGGCCGACCTCGTCCGCTGGATGAACGTGCGCGACGCGATCTACACGCAGATGATGACCCGCGGCTGGCACGAGCAGCGGGGCGCGTTCGTCCAGCACTACGACACCGACGTGCTCGATGCCTCCGTCCTGCTCATGCCGCTCGTGAAGTTCATCTCCCCCACCGACCCACGTTGGCTCTCGACGCTCGACCTCATGGGCAAGGAGCTCGTCTCCGACTCCCTGGTCTATCGCTACAACGCGGCGGCGTCCCCGGACGGGCTCGAGGGCGAGGAGGGCACGTTCTCCATCTGCTCCTTCTGGTACGTCGAGGCGCTCGCGCGCGCCGGCCGGCTCGACCAGGCGCGGATCGCATTCGAGAAGATGCTCACGTACGCGAACCACCTCGGGCTCTACGCGGAGGAGATCGGCCCCACGGGCGAGGCGCTCGGCAACTTCCCGCAGGCCTTCACCCACCTGTCGCTCATCAGCGCCGCGACGAACCTCGACCGGCAGCTCGGCTGAAATCGCGGCGCGACCGGCGCGCCGCATGCGGTGAAATGATCCGGCCGGTGGCGGACATGACCGCGCATGGGAGAGCAGAGGCGCGTGCTGCCGATCGGATGACCTCCACGCCCTCGGCCGAGTCCCTCCGTCGTGCCCGGTTCCGGGCCGTCTACGACGCGAACTACCACCGTGTGCTCGGCTACGCCCTTCGGCGGACCCCGACGCGGGAGGACGCCGAGGACGTCGTGGCTGAGACGTTCCTCACGGCCTGGCGTCGCTTGGAGCAGGTTCCACTCGGCGGCGAGGCACGACCGTGGCTCTACGGGGTCGCGCGCAACGCGCTCGCTAATCAATGTCGCGGCGACCGACGGCGCGGTCGCCTCTGGGGCCGCCTCCACGCGGAGCCCACCTCCGCGGCCTGGCAGCGAGCAGACCCGGATGAGGAGCTCGCTTCAGTGGCAGCAGCCTTCGCGCGGCTGCGGGAGGACGACCGCGAGCTGCTTGCGCTGGTCGCCTGGGAGGAGCTGAATCCCGGCGAAGTCGCGCGGGTGCTCGGATGCTCGCGAAACGCCGTCAGGATCCGCCTCCATCGCGCACGACGGAGGCTCGCGCGCGAGTTGCAGGGCACGGCCGCCGACACCGCGCGCTGGTCGGTGCCCTCGCTCGAGTCCGAGCAAACGCTGAGGAGGGAGTCCCGATGAGGACGAGCAACCACCTCGACGAACTCGTCGCCCGGCTACAGCCTGTCCGCGACGAGGATCTGGCGAGGGAGGCGAGCTCGGAGGACGCAGACGCGCTCTTCGCGCGAATCGTCGCCCAACGCGACGACGTCCGAGGCTCGCAGCCTCTCCGCGACCCGCTGCGCCGGGGCCGGCGTTGGCTGATCGCCGCCGCGGCGACCGCCCTGGCCGCAACAGTTGCGCTGCTGGCGATCGACGCAGGTCCGTCGCCGGAAGTGGTGAGCCCTGCCGCGGCCGCGCTTCGGGATGCGGCCGACACCGCGCGCGCCCAGGACGGGATCCCGCCGGGAAAGTACCTCTACGTGCGGTCCGCCAACGCGACTCTCGCAATCGGCGCCGTCGACGATTCCAACCCCGAACGTTATCTCGACTGCTGCGAGGCTCTGGTGCCCCATGATCGTGAGCTGTGGCTCGGCGACGAGCCGGGGGACGCCAGGCTGCGCGAGCGGAGGGCGGGCAGTCTCAAGTTCCTCAGCGAGGAGGAGCGCGAGCGCTGGATCCGGCTGGGGCGACCCAGGCTCGAAGCGAAGACGCCGTTCTCCGGGATCCTCGCAGGCATCCCTCCCCGCGCGTGGTACGACGGGCCGCTCGACCTGCCGAGCGACGCCGATGAGATTTACGAGCAGTTCGAGCAGGCGGCCGAGCGCTCCACGCGCGAGCCGGGCGTCCCCTTCGACGTCCACGTCAGGACGGCGATGTTCCAGCACTTCAGCGACGTGCTTCGCGAGGCGCGGGCGACGCCCGAACAGCGGGCGGCGGCGTACGAGGCTCTGGCGCGGGTTCCCGGCCTGACGCTCCTCGGCGAGGTCACAGATCACCTAGGACGGTCCGGAGTTGCAGTTGCCTTGGACGTGGTCGACAACGAGCCCAGCGGCTTCCTCTACCGCTACGTGCTCGTCTTCGATCCCGAGACGGCAGACCTACTCGAAGAACGGAGGGAAATCCTTTCGGGTAACCGGTACCGCGGCCTTCCCGCCGGGACGACCGAGGCGTACGCGACGTACGAGTATGCGGTCGTTGGGGCTCTCGGCGAACGGCCTCGCGCCCGCTGACCCTCAGGCCCGGCGACGGAGGGCGATCCCCGTCAGGATCTCCCTGACGATCCGGTCGGCGGCGAGCGCGGTTATGTCCGCGGAGCCGACCGCCGTCGGGATCACCTCGACGACGTCGGCGCCCACGAGCTGGAGCTCCGTCGCGACCGTGCGCGCCGCCCAGAGGAGGTCGCCGGCCGTCATCCCGCCCGGCTCCGGGGTGCCCGTGCCGGGCGCGAAGGCCGGGTCGAGGACGTCGATGTCGACCGTCAGGAAGACGGGTCCTTCGCCCAGGAGCCCGACCGTCCGTCCCACCACCTCCTCGATCCCGAGCGTCCGGACGTCGTGCATGAAGAAGCTCGTGATCCCCTTCTCGGCCTGCCAGGCGAATTCTGCTTCGCCGGGCCAGTAGCCGCGCAGGCCGATCTGAACGTAACGGCTTGGATCGAGGTGGCCCTGCTCGACCAGGCGGTAGAAGGGCGTCCCGTGAGAGACCTCGACGCCGTAGACCTCGGTGCCCGTATCCGTGTGCGTGTCGAAGTGGACGAGCCCGACCGGGCCGTGGGCGGCCGCGACCGCCCGGATGTCCGGCTCCGAGATGGAGTGGTCGCCGCCGAGGACGACGGGGATCGCCCCGGCGCCCAGCACCTCGCCCACGAGCGCTTCGATGGCGGCGTGGGTGCGGACGGGGTCGGCCGGGATCACGGGCGCGTCGCCGAAGTCCACGACCGTCAGCTCGGCGAGGGCGTCGAGCTTCGCCTCGAGGTGCGGCCCGGGCGGGCAGCTGGCCGCCCGGATGGCGCGCGGCCCGAAGCGTGCCCCGGGCCGGTCGGAGACGAGGTCGTCGGTGGGCGCACCCACCACGGCGACATCGGCCCCGCCCAGCTCGGCCGGATCCTGGGTGTACGGGCAGCCCGCATAGGTCAGGAGCCCGGCGTAGTCGGGCTTCTCCTCGTGACCGCGAGGCCAGCGCTCGGTCGGGTCGATCACGCGCGCGAGGCTACTACGCGCGGTCCGCCGCGGCTCAGGGAGCGACCCGCTGGATGTCCTCGCAGGCGACGGTCACCGTCTCGAACAGCGCCTCGCTCGCGCCCGTCTTCACCCCGCTGATCACGACCTTCGCCGGCCAGGCGCTCTCCAGGTGATAGCGCGCGAGCGGCTGGCCTTGGACGTCGTACATGACGAGGACTGCGTCTCGCCGGGCCGCACGGCGGCCCAGCGAGTCGTGATGCCATTCGAAGATGCCGAGGTCGTTCGTCTCCCCGCGCCTCAGCGTGACGGTCGGCGGCGTCCGCTTGCCGGGGAGCTTCCTCGCGCCGGCTCCACGCTCCTTGGCGGGGCCGAGCGCGAGCGCGGACGGATCGACCCCGGAGGAGAGCTCGAGGAGCTCGGAGAACTGCGCGATCTCGACGCCGTCGACCGTTAGGGAGAAACGCGCGGCATCGTGGGCAGCGGGCGGAATTCGGCCTCCGGCCACGGCGGCACCTCCTTCGGTTTCGCGCGGACGCTACTCCTGTCGGAGAGGACGCGCAAACGCGCGCGGATGCTTCGACTAGGGGGCTCCAACCGGTCGGCCGTCCCGCGCGCGGTCGCCGAGAAGGCGAACGCGGACGCGTGCAAGCAGCTCCTCGAACCGGCTTGCCGTCTGCGACTAGGGATTAGGTAACGGTCACGGGCGCGCCTAGTCGCCACGTAGCCCGGGTCGTACCGCAGCGCCAGGCATACCCAGCCGCCGACGGTGCTCCAGGGCCTTCTGCGTTCGGAGTCCGTACTCCTCGCCCTCGGCTCGCGCGTGGCGTACGCTCACTCGCGGTGCCATGAAAGACGTCGCGTCCGGCAAGGAGATCCTCGATCTGACCCGCCAGCTCGAAACGCTTCGGGAGCAGCAGCGGGCGATCACTGGCGTTCTTAGCGCCGTCGCCCGTTCCGCCGGTCTGCAGCCGGTGCTCGAGGAGGTCGTCGAAGCCTGCAGCCGGCTTTGCGACGCGGATAACGCGGCCATGTGGCTTCTGGACGACGAGCTGCTGCGCTCGGTCGCGGACCACGGCGAGCCTGAAGGCGCGGCGTACGACAGACAGCACCCGCACCCGCTCGACCGGACGACAGTGGCAGGCCGCACCGCCGTCACGCGCCAACCGGTGCATATCCCGGACGTCGACGCCGATCCGGAGTACGCGTACCGCGGGCCACGACCCTACCGGGCGATGCTCGGGGTCCCGGTGATCGTCGAGGCCGACCTCATCGGCGTTATTGTCCTCGACCGCAACGAGCAGCGCCCATTCGCCGACGAGCACATAGCGCTCGCCCAGGCGTTCGCCGACCAGGCCGCGATCGCAATCGCGAACGCACGGCTCCTCGAAGCGGTCGAGCGCCAGCGCACGGAACTCTCCCGCTTCGTCTCTCCCCAGGTCGCCGCGCTCCTCTCGAGCGACGACGGCAAGCAGATCCTGGCTGGCCATCGCGCCTACATCACAGTCGTGTACTTCGACCTGCGCGGGTTCACGAGCTTCGCAGAAACTGCGGAGCCGGAGGAGCTGATCGACGTCCTCGGCGAGTATCACGCCGTTGCGGGCGAGCTAGTGACCGCCCACGAGGGGACCCTCGAGCACTTCGCCGGCGACGGCATGATGGTCTTCTTCAACGATCCGGTGCCGCTGCCGGAGCCGGAGTTACAGGCGGCAAAACTGGCACTTGCGATGTGCGAACAGATCGGGAAGTGCGCCGTCGGCTGGCGGAAGCGTGGGTACGAGCTCGCCCTTGGCGCCGGGATCGCGGTCGGACATGCGACCATGGGCCGAATCGGGTTCGAGGGACGATACGACTACGCCGCCCTCGGGATCGTGACGAGCCTAGCGGCGCGCTTGAGCGACGAGGCCGCCGGCGGGCAGATCCTCCTCAGTCAGCGAGCGTACGCCGCGCTCGAAGGACGCGTCGAGGCGCGGCCAGTTGCCCGGGTCGAGCTGAAGGGGTTCGCCCGCCCCGTCGAGGCGTATGAGCTTCTCGGCCTCTCCGGCTAGGGAGGGAAGGCCCACGCCACCCGTGTCGGCAGCACGCCACGCGGGTTCCGAGGTCGGTGATGGAGTTCGAGCGCGATCGGCGATCATCGGCGCTTCGGACGAAGAACCGAACGGCTTGGTGATGCAGTCGTCGGTCCCGCCTTCGACGCCGGCAACGGTGTCCCGGACCCGGTCC
>JBKOXM010000210.1:0-15985 GCA_046724925.1 Actinomycetota bacterium
CGGTTAAGATCGTTGAGGCCCGCCGGCGGCGTGAGCTCGTCGACCTCGCGCGCTGCCGTTCTTGAGGCGCGGGCGAGTTGCCGCGCCGACCTCACCAGCGGCTCGCCGGGTGGAGCACCGCGGAAGTTGCTCCTCGCGTCATCGGTCACCCGAACGATGGCCGTCACCTGGTCGCGGTACGTCTGTGACGAGTCTACGACAGTCGCCGTCTGCGACTCAGCGGAACGAGAGCCGTCATCGCTGCCGCCGCACCCGGCGCCAAGGAGCGCCAACGCGGTGGCGACACACCAGAGTGCGCGAACGAACGAGTGTGTGCTCAAGGCGGCGACGTTACTGCACTCGCCGCTGCAGCGCCTGGTCCCTTCGCACGACTCGCCAGACCATAAGGCGTGCGCACGAGGAAACCGCCCGCGTTACGCGCGTAAGGGACGTCTAGCCCTAGTTCGCCCGCGTCCAAGCAGGCGGTCGCATCGCAAGCGTCGGAGCCATGCGGCTTTACCCAAGCGTTGGCCAGTCCCTGGCCCAGTGGGCAAGCAGGCACAAGACGGCCGAACGTCGAGTGCTACGCGGGACTAATGGCAGGGCCCGACGGTGTCGCCGTGCCCCAAGTGCATCTGGAGTGAGCTCCCCGACACCATGATCGTCTTGCCCTTATGGCAGACGGTGACCAGGCCCGGCCCGTACTCGTATTCGGCGCTCGCGGACTGGACACCGGTACCGAAGCCGCCGAAGGCCGCGAGCAGGGTCCAGACGTACAGCGCGACGATTCCAATAACGATTGCGCGGGACGACCCGCGAGATTCACTCAGCGCCATTACCCTCTCCCTTGCGCCGGACTCTAGACGGCCGAGAGCGGAAAGACAATGGGCTACTGCGCCTGCGCGCGCGCTTTTGCCTTTCGTAAATCGTCTTGGAACGCGCGAACCTCGGCGCTTAGGGGGTTCAGCTGGGCCGAGCGGGCCAGCGCACGCTCGCGCGCCGAGCCGTTGCTTGCGGCCGAAAGCAGAAACCAGAGTCGCCAGTCGAGCGGGTCTCGATCGAGGCCGGCTTCAGCGCTCTCACGCGCGTCAGGCGTGTCGCCGAGTGCCAGGTCGGCCGCGGCCAGGGCCCCCCTTGGAGCCGATGCCCAAGGCGCGAGGCGGCCGGCGCGCTCGGCGGCAAGGCGAGCGGCAAGGAAGTCCGAACGGCCCATCGCCCGCTCGCTCTCGGCCAGGGCGCCGTTGCCGGCGTGCCAGAAGGCGACGACAGCCGCGAGAGCTACAGCCGGGACGACGAGCGCCAAGCGGTCCGATCGAACGAGCGATCGCCGAACGGGCAATTCGCGCGCAGAGGTAATGAGCGCAACACCGCACGCGAGCGCCGCGAGCGTGACGGCCGGCATCTCCCAGTCCCAATCCAGCGCCGCATGCACCAGATACGTCGTGTACGCGCCCACCGCAGCCGCAACGAGCGGTCGCCCACGAGCACGGTAGGCCCCGAGAAGTGGGACGCCGAGAGCCGCAAGCAGGAGTACGAGACCGACCGGCCCGAGCTCCGCGAGCGTCTCGAGATAAAGACTGTGCGCGTCGCGGGCGCCGTAGATGGTCCGGCGGAGTCGGTTCCAGTACAGCTCGTAGGTCCCCGCGCCGCTGCCGAGCGCGAGGTTGTGGCGGTACTCCTCACTCGCGACCCGCCAATACTCATCCCGTCCACTCCCCGAAACGCTCAACAGGCGATCGCGCAGCGCAGCCTCGGCCGACGGGGACGTGCCCCGAAAGGCATCGGTCGCGCGGCCGGCCGCCAGGAGCACCGCAGTAGCAACCGCGAGCACTGCGACAACCGCCCCGGCTGCGAGCGCGAGTCGGCGGAGGCGCGCGGGGAGTCGCCATGTCCGGGGCTCGAAGAGAAGCGCGACACCCATTCCCGCGACGAGAGCCAGCCATGTCCCACGGCTCTCGGTCAGGAACAGCGTCGGGATCAGCACCGCGAACGACGCCGCCGCGGCAATGCGGACGATCCCACGGCCGTCGAGTACGAGTCCCACGGCGAGGACAGCGCCGAGTGCGGCCAGAAGCGCCAGGGCGTTCCAGTAGCCGATCGGGCCGGAGAGCCGATCCGGCCGCGAGTCGTCTACGACGTACGCGGCAAGCGAGTAGACGCAAATCGCGGTCGCCGCCGCCCACACTCCCGCGATCACCCAGGACACGGAATCCCGGAGCGCGAGGAGCGCGAGGGTGACCGCTGCAACCAGATAGAGCACCATCCGCATGGCCTCCATCACGGAGCGGGGCGGGCTGTCCGACCAGACGACCGAAAACGCGACCCAGAGCGAGAGGGCTGCCAGCCCGATCACCAGAGCGGCGTCCAGGCGCCCGAGCTCGACCCGCTCGACGAGCAGCGCGGCGGTGCCGAGGGTCACCAGCAGCCCGAGCGTGCTCCAGCCCCACGTGACCGGGAAGTAGCCGCCCTCGCTCGCTGCGAGGACCAACACGAGCGCACAGGCGAGAACGCCGGCCGCGGCCGTTCGCACGTCAACCACGGATGAGCTCGAATCGGATCGCATTGACCAGGCTCGTGGTGTCAAGCGTGAACTCGCACTGGCCGCGGCCGCGGAGCTTCCGCACGAGTGGGACCGAGCCGCTCCAGGAGCCGTCAGCCGCAAGCGTGATCCGGCGCACGACCTCGCCGTCGCGCTCGAGTGTGATCGCCGCCGGCTGTGGCGCAACGAGCGTCAGGACTACGCGGCCGCGGCCACAGCCGTAGATCGCAAGGCGCGCCGCCGAGCCGATCGAGCCGGCCAGTGCGAGCTCGTTCGGCCTCGGCACGTACCGATCCACGCGCATGCCCACCAACCAGGCGGAGACTCGAAGCGGACGTCGCGCGCGCCAGAGCACGAACTCGGGCTGGCGCGTGTGCGCCACCGGGAAGCCGTCGATCGAGACCGGGCTTCGAGTGACGACGAACTTGGAAGCCACCGGGCGACCGTGGTCGAGCGCTGAGCCGTCGGCCCCGATGTCCACGACGGTCTGCGGCATTGGCCCGGGGACCTGTGGTCCCGGAAGATCGATCACGCGACGTATCCGCCTGTTCCAGAACAGGTGCTCGTATGCCGCCGTCCAAAACTGATCGCCCACGTAAAGAAAAGTGACGTCGCCGTCGGCGGCCATGTCAACCCAGCGTGGCTCCTGACCCAGGATGTCGCCCTGGATCCGGTGAGCCTCGCGGGCGATCGTCCCGCTCACCTCGAGCGAGAGGATCACAAACAGCGCAATCGTCCCGGCCGGTAGTAGCCAGAGCATCCGTTGCGGGAGGAACGCGAACGCAAAGAGGGGGATCGCGGCCGCTTGCAGGATGATCAGGTCGAGGTCGACGCTGGGGAAGGCGTCGCGCAGGTCGAGCAGCGGGATCATCATGAATGCGTCCGGGGGAGCCAGGTCGGTGGCCAACCGGCCCATCGGAAGCGCGAGCATCAGGATCCCGATCACGACCGCGACCGGAATCAGGTCCTTCGGAGGGCGCGGCGCACCTTGGGAGGCCCAGGCCGCGAGACCTACGAAGAGCACCGGCGCGAGCCCGAGCAGATCCCGCTCCGCGAGCCAGCCGACGTGACGCGAGGCAAAGACTCCGACCTCCACCACGGTCCAGCCGACCAAAGCGACGGTGACGGCAAGGTACGCCCGGAGCCGAGGAGAGACCTCGCGGCGAATTGCCTCCACGACGAGGAGCGCAACGGCGCAAACCGGGGCGACGGCGGTCACGATCGCTACGTCGGCGAGATGCCACGCGACGAACCGTGCGGCAGCCGAGGCGCTGTAGGAGACCTCCGCGGCGGCTTGGTAGGCGCCGAGAACCTGGCCCACCGGTCCGCCACCCACCAGCTGCCCGGCGCTCCAGCCGACGGCGAGGAGCGCAAGGCCCGCCAGCGCCGGCACATGAGCTCGCAGTCGACGCGCGCTCCGCTGGGCGAGGAGCGCGTCGAGCACGATCGCCGTTACGAACACGGGAGCGAGCACCAACGCCTGCAAGCGGGTTAGGACGGCGAGGACGATCGCGGCAAGCGCGAGCGCCTGCGTCCGCGGCCGAGGCTTCGCCAATGCCGCCGCCATCGCCCAGGCCGCAAGAGCCGTTGCCGGGTAGAACGCGACCTCCGACATGAGCAGACCCGAGTAGGCGAGTCCCGGAATCGAAAGAGTCAGGGCTGCGGCGGCCAGCGCCCAGCCCCGCGCGGAGAGGCTTCGAGCCCAGAGGTAGACCGGAACGGCCGTCAGCGACATCACGAGTGCCTGGAGCGTCTTGGCGATCGCGTAGCCCGTGCCGACGTCGAACAGCGCGAGCGGCAGGCCGATCAGCGCGGGATAGACGACGCTGTAGAAGTGGGTCGGGTGGCCGAGCAGCTCGAGGTGCCCGGTCTCGTAGAGGCTCCGCCCGAGCTCGGCGTAGATGAACTCGTCGGCGTTGATCCAGGGCGTGCTGATTCGAGTGCTACCCCAGGCGCGGAAGAACGTCGACGCGGCGACGAGCGCCGCCACCGCCGCCCACGCAGGCACGGCGTCGAGATCCCGCAGCCACCACTTGATGCTTCGAATCATGGGCTACGATCCAGCCGCCGCGGCACTGCGAGTGTCCGAACCGCGTCAGATCCGGGAGGAAGCAGCGCTAAGGATTCCTCGCAGGTGCCGCGGTTAAGCCGTCAAAAGTCGCGCGTTCCGCGCTCAACTTTTGACGGCATTCCGCTTCGTCCAACTGCGGCATCGGGTACCGCGGCATGTCGGGGCTCATGGGCGCCGGAACAGGAGCACGGACTCGCGGACGGCTCGCACAGGCGCGGCGGATCGACCGAGTGCGCCTGAGTAAGATCGGCGCGTGACCGCGCTCTACCGGAAGTACCGTCCTCAGGACTTCGAGGATGTGGTCGGCCAGGATCCAATCGTTCGCACGCTCAAGAACGCGATCGCGGCCGACCACGTACGCCAGGCGTACCTGTTCGCGGGGCCGCGCGGCACTGGCAAGACGTCGCTCGCCCGCATCCTGGCCAAGGGGCTGAACTGCGAACAAGGCCCGACGCCGAATCCGGACAAGGTCTGCCACGCCTGCCAGGCGATCGCCGCCGGCACGTCGCTCGACGTCGTCGAGATGGATGCCGCCTCCCAGCGCGGTATCGACGACATCCGGGAGATCCGCGACCGCGTCGTGCTCCAGCCCGCGGAAGGCCGTTACAAGGTCTACATCCTCGACGAGGCCCACCAGCTCACGGACGCTGCGTGGAACGCCCTGCTCAAGCTGATCGAGGAGCCTCCTCCCCATCTCGTGTTCGTGTTCTGCACGACGGACCTCGGCAAGGTGCTTCCCACCGTCCGCTCGCGCTGCCAGACCTTCGTCTTCTCGCGGCCGCGGCTACCCGAGCTCGTGCGGCTGCTGAAGATGATCTCGGAAGGCGAAGGAATCGATGCCCCGGACCAGGCTCTCTCCCTGATCGCCAGGTCGGCGCGCGGCTCGTTCCGAGACGCCGTGTCGACCCTCGACCAGCTCGCGGCCTCGACCGAGGGCAAGCTGACGGTCCAGTCGGTCCTCCAGTTGCTCGGCGCGGTCGAGGAGGAAGCGCTCTTCCGGCTCTGCGACCTCGTCGTCGACCAGGACACTGCGGGCGCGCTGACCTTCGTCGAAGAGCTGTCGGAGCAAGGGCAGGACCTGGGTCGACTCGTCAACGACCTACTCGAGCACCTGCGACACCTGCTGCTCGTCCAGCACATGGGCGAGGTGCCGGAGTCGCTCCCGGTGACGGAAGAGACTCGCGAGCGCCTGCACGCCCAGGCGAACCAACTCGGCGAGGCGACGGTGCTCCGGCTCTGCGACCTCCTCGCCGTCGCCGTCGAAGACATGCGCCAAGGCGGCGATCCGCGCCTGCCGCTCGAGCTCGCGCTGGTGAAGGTGACTCGGCCCGCTGCCGACCTCTCGCGCGAATCTGTCGCCTACAGGCTCGAACAGCTCGAACAGCGTGCGCACGGCTCCGCCACCGAGCCCGCACGAGAGACTGCCGAGGCGCCCGCTCAGCCGCCGCCATCAGTCGCGCCCGATCTCGGGCTCGAGCAGCTCCAGGAAGCGTGGCAACGCACGATCCTTCCGGCCGTCGAGGAGAAGTCGATCCCAACCGCCTCCGTCCTGCGCGAGGCACGCCCGGCTGGTCTCGCCGAGGACACTCTGACGCTCGAGTTTCCCGCGGCGGCGGCCTTCCATCGCCAACTCGCGGAGGACCCGAAGAACTCGACACTGCTTCAGGACGCGCTCTACGAAGTAACGGGGCGGCGGCTTGCGCTTGCGTTTGCGGTCGGCGAGGACGGTGAGGAGTCGGTCGCCGAAGACGATGAGCCTGCCGGCGAGGAGACGATCCTCGAGTTGATGAAGGAGACCTTCGACGCGCGAGAACTCGACGAGGAGAAACCATGACCACGGGCGGATTCGATCTGAACAAGCTCATGCAGCAGGCCCAGCAGATGCAAGAGCAGATGGCGCAGGCGCAAGAGGAACTGAAGAACGAGACCGTCGAGGCTTCCGCCGGCGGCGGAATGGTGACGGTGAAGGCGACGGGGGACGGTGAGATCACCGAGATCAAGATCGATCCGAAGGCGATCGACCCCGACGACCCGGACATGCTGGCCGACATGGTGCTCGCGGCGGTCAACGAAGCGCTCCGCTCGGCGAAGTCGCTCGTCGAGTCGAAGCTCGGCGGCATGATGCCCGGAGGACTAGGAGGCCTCGGCCTGCCCGGCGGTCCCTGAGCCCGGGCCGCGGCCGCGCTTCTGCTCCAGACGCCGAGCACCTCGGTAAACGCCAGACGCGCGCGCGTCACCTTGGGACCTCCCCGCCCGCCCCGCGTTCGACGCTAACGCAGATTTCTTCGCAGGTGTGTCACCGGGCCGTGTCGAAGTCGTGATGATCGACGCTCGCCAGTTACCCTGATCGGACATGTTCTCTCCGTCCGTCGAGAACTTGGTCGCGCAGCTCACCCGGCTCCCTGGAGTCGGGACGCGCACCGCGCAGCGGCTCGCGTTCCACCTGCTGCGGGTCTCGCCGGAAGAGGCACGCGCCCTCGCGGCCGCGATTGACGAGGTGAAGGAACGGGTCCGCTTCTGTCGCGAGTGCGGGAACCTGACCGAAGAGGAAACCTGTGAGATCTGCCGCGACGCCCGTCGCGACCACTCGACCGTCTGCGTGGTCGAGCAGCCGGCCGACCTCGTCTCGCTCGAGCGCACGCACGAGTACCGCGGCCTGTACCACGTGCTCGGCGGAGCGCTATCTCCGATCGACGGCGTCGAGCCGGAGGACTTGCGAATCGACGAGCTGCTCACCCGCGTGGAGCGAAACGGCGTGCAGGAAGTCGTGCTCGCCACGAACCCGAACATGACAGGAGAAGCGACCGCAGCGTTCCTGGCCGACCGGCTCAGAGGACGAGTGCGCGTGACTCGCCTTGCGAGCGGCTTGCCGGTCGGAGGCGACCTCGAATACGCAGACGAGGTGACCTTGGGTCGCGCGCTCGCAGGTCGCCGCGAGATGTGAGTCTCGAAAACGGCGCGCGAAGCCCATGGGGCTTTGGGGGTGGGCGCACGGCGGGCCGCAGACGGGAACGAGTCCCACACGCCGCACGCCCAGCCCGCTGCGGAAATTTGTCACTTGCCGGCGCTTAATTCAAGGAAATCGAGTCTGCTCCGAGGGCTCGCCTAGACTAGGCGCGTGCCGGCGACGACCGATCTCGAGCCGCTTCCGGCCGTCGAAACGGTCGCTGAGCCAGGCGCGGTCGGCACGCTCGTGATGAAGTTCGGCGGGACCTCGGTCGCCGATCCCGAGCGGCTCCAAGCCGTCGCGCAGAGGCTCGTCGAGGCACGCGACAAGGGCGCTCGAGTCGTCGCCGTGCTCTCGGCGATGGGCGAGACCACCGACGACCTGCTCGGCCTTGCCGGCCGTATCTCGCCCCACCCGAAGCCGCGGGCGCTGGACATGCTGATCTCGGTTGGGGAGAGGATCACATGCGCCTTGGCGGAGATGGCGATCGAGGATCTCGGCCGACACGCGATTTCCTTCACTGGGTCTCAGGCCGGGATCGTGACCGACACGGCGCACGGGAAGGCGAAGATCGTGGAGATCCGGCCGCATCGGATCCACAAGGCGCTCGAAGAGGACAAGATCGTGCTCGTCGCCGGCTTCCAGGGCGTGTCGACCGAGTTCGACGTGACGACGCTCGGTCGCGGCGCGTCGGACACGACGGCGGTCGCCCTCGCTGCGGCGCTCGGAGCGACGGCATGCGAGATCTACACCGATGTCGAGGGCGTCTACACGGCCGATCCGCGCCTCGTGCCCGAGGCCCGGAAATTGCACGCGGTCAGCTACGAGGAGATGCTCGAGCTCGCCGCGTCTGGCGCCAAGGTGCTCCACCTGCGTTCGGTCGAGTTCGCACGGAACCACGGCGTCAAGTTGCACGTACGCTCGACGTTCACACGGGACGACGGCACCTGGATACGCGAGGAGGACGAACGGATGCTGGAGAAGGCGATCATCTCGGGCGTCACCCACACGCGCGACGAGGTTGTGTACCGCGTCGAAGGCCTCGATCTCGCCGAGCTGTTCGCAGGACTCGCCGACGCGGGCGTGAACGTCGACACAGTCGTGCAAACCGGTTCCGAGATCGTGTTTTCCGCGCCGGCCGAGGACCGCGTAGCCGCAGAGACCGCGCTCGGGCGCCTCGGCGGCTCCTGGAGCGCGCGCGACGACCTCGGCAAGGTCAGCCTCGTCGGAGCAGGAATGAAGTCGCATCCAGGCGTTGCCGCGCGCACGTTCTCGGCTCTGTCCGAGTCGGGGATCCGGCCGGAGATCGTCTCGACCTCACCGATCAAGATCGCGTGCTTCGTGACGAGCGACGACGTCGAGCGAGCCGTCCGCGTCCTGCACGACACCTTCGAGCTGGACTCGCCCGAAAGCGAGCGAGCTCATGCCTGACCGCGCCGACGACCCGCGGATCGGGGTCGTGGGGGCGACTGGAGCGGTCGGGACAGTGGTCTTGCAGCTGCTTGCCGAGCGCGGCTACCGAGAGGTACGCGCGTTCGCATCGGCGCGCTCGGCAGGCCGCCGACTGCCGTTCGGCGACGGCGAGCTCGTCGTCGAGGAGGCCACCTCGGACGCGCTCGAAGCCGGCGGGCTCGACCTCTGTCTGTTCTCGGTCGGAGCCGGAGCCAGCTCGGAGCTCGTTCCCGCGGCGGTCCGCGGCGGAGCCGTGTGCGTCGACAAGTCGTCTGCGTTCCGCCTCACGGACGGCGTGCCGTTGGTCGTACCCGAGGTGAACGGGGAACGCTCGCGCGAGCACGAAGGAATCGTGGCGAACCCAAATTGCTCCACGATTCCGCTCGTTTGCATCCTCAAGCCTCTGCACGACGCGTTTGGACTCGCTCGCGTGCGCGTCGCCACGTATCAGTCCGTGTCGGGTGCGGGCGCGGCCCGCATGGAGGCGCTTCGGGGGACGCCGCCGGGCGAGGCCGATCTCGCATTGGACTGGCCGTTCGACGGGGAGGAGTTCGACGAGGAAGCGAAGCTCCGTGACGAAACTCGGAAGATCCTGGAGCTGCCCGAGCTGCCGGTTAGCGCGACCTGCGTACGCGTTCCAGTACTGGTGGGCCACTCGGAAGCGGTCTGGGTGGAAACGGTCGAGCCGATCACAGCCGAGGCGGCGCACGAAACGCTGGCCGATGCGCTCGCGCTTCGGCTCGAGCAGTTTCCGACTCCGGCGATGGCGGCCGGGATCGACGAGGTTCTCGTCGGGCGCATCCGGCGTGACTCCACGGTCCCGAACGGTGTCGCGCTGTTCCTCGTCTGCGACAACCTGCGCAAAGGTGCGGCTCTGAACGGGATACAGATCGCCGAGTTGCTGCTGGCCCGCGCGCCGCTCGCCGCGTAGTCACTCCGAGGGAGCCCTCGCGCCTTGCGGCGCGGCGCCTTACGGGCGGCGCGGAGCGGGCACGGGCTCGGGGAAGAACGCCTCCTTGACCGCACGAATCACGCGGGAGCGGCGGCCCTCCATGACGGGTTGAAGCCCCCCGAGCTCCAGCCGCACCAGCTCAACACGTCCCAGCGCGCGCACGGTCAGGAACCCGAAGTCCGAAAGGAAGTCGCGCGGGAAGATTGTTCTGTGCACGACAAAGCGCTCGTAGCTGGACTCGTGCTCGGGGTAGCGATAGGCAAAGGTCTCCAGCGCTCGAGCGCCCTTCTCGCGCGCGTCGCCGATCGCCGCCAGGAACAGCGATTGCATCACCCAGGGGCTCGAGCGATCGAGGAGATACACACAGGTTGCGAGCACGGCATCGTCCGAGGGTGGACCGGCGGGCAACTCGGCCGCGCGCGGGAAGAGCCCAGCCGGCCCGTACTGCATCGATCCGAGTACCCGGCCGTCGTCGTCGTAGTAGATCGCGCCCCACGCGCCCCAGGAATCCTCGGCCTTCGTCATCCAACGGTCTTTGCTCGCCTCTCGGCCGGCACGCGATTGCCACCAGACGCACTCGTGGCAGACCGACGGCGCCGTCGCAAGCGTTCCGTTCGTCAACCCGACCAGGCGAGTAGCCACTACGCGCCGGTGCTCGGCTCGACTACCTCGTCGATCACGACGTCGACGCCGTCCAGCTCCAGGTCGAGCATGCTCTCCAGGTACCTGCGCACTCGCCCTTGCACGGCTCGTCCGACCCGCGGAATCGAGGTTCCCCAGTTCACGGCGAGATGAAGCTCGACGCGGGCCCGGTCCCCGTCGGTGAACACGCGCACGCCGCGGCTGCGTGCCGGCAGGTGCCCTTCCACGACGTGCGCGACACCGGGGACGTCCCGTGCTGCGTCGGCGGCGTAACGACACACGACGTCGCTCGAAATCTGCGCGTTGGACGACACTAGTGCTCCTTCCGGTGATGCTGTCGAGCTTGTGGGTCGTGAGCACCAAGCCAGAGGCTGCTCTCGTTCGCAGCCAAGGCTAGACGCCTTGGTAAGAACGAGGGTGGACCCTGGCGCCGTGTGATCGCGGGCCAGAAGCCGGCGTGCATTGCCGGGAGCACTAAGCCGATTTTAGGACGAGCTCTGTCGCCTCGGGGCGTGCGAAGAAGCGGAATGGGACGAAGGTCGTCCCGAGCCCGGGCGAGACGTGCAGCATCGCAGCGGCGGTCCGATGAAGCCCTTCGAGGTACGGGTTCCGCATGTGCGCCAGCCGCAGCTTTCCGAAGCCGTAGGGAACGGAGATCTGACCTGCGTGCAAGTGCCCGGCGAGCACGAGATGGAACAGGCCCGAGGGCAGTGAGCGGACGACGTACGGATAGTGGCAGAGCAGGATCCTCAGATCGGCTGCCGGATCCGCGAGGCGACCAGGGTGTGCGTCCCCTCGCCGGTACGTGCGCGGATCCACTCCCGCGACCTGCACTCGTCTACCTCGGAGCTCGAGCGTGCGGGATTCGTCCACGAGCAGCGTCGCCGGGCTGAGGTCGGAGGGGACGCTCGGCCTCGAGAAGGGATCTCGGCTGTCCGCGTAGTCGTGGTTGCCGCGGACAGCGAAGGCGCCCGGCAGGCGCGCAAGGAGCTCGCGAAGGCGGGCCTCTCCACGGGGGCGTGAAAGCAGATCGCCCGAGATCGCGACGACGTCGGGCCGAAGCTGCTCGACCCAGGTGACCGCACGCTCGACCGCCCGTGCTCCTCGCGAGGGAACGCCGAGATGGAGGTCAGCCAGGTGCGCAATGCGCAAGCCGTCCAGCTCGCGGGGAAGACCGGCGATCGGAACGTCGAGCGTTCGCAAGCGCACCCAGCCGGCCTCGAACCAGCCCCAGGCGAGCACGAGGAGGGCAAGTGCCCCAAGCAGCACTCCCACGGTCACGAGCACCGGGACACCTTAGGCTCGGCGGAATGGAGCAGGCCGTCCGGGTCCGCGCAGGGAATTCGCCGAAAAGTGCGTCGCGTAAGCGCGTCGCACTTTTCGGCGTGGAATGTTCCGGCCCGAAGTGCCGCCGGAAGACAGCCCCCGGGCCGGAAACCGCCCCTCCATCAGACAAAGACGCGTTGTAAATAGGAAAACTTGCGCCGCGGGCGACGCTACACGCGGAGCTTCTCGATCACGGGGTCGACGGGCACGACGTGCCGCTTGAACTTCAGCTCCGACTCCTCGAGCCCGGCTGCCACGCCGACGAGCTGCGCGAGGTGGAGGATCGGCATCGGCGGAAGTGGATCGAGCCGTTCTTGGCTCCGCGCCTCGTTCAGCTTCGACTGCCAGGCGTCGAGCGAGAGGTGACAGAGCGGGCACGGCGTCACGATCGCGTCCGCGCCACGCTCGGCGGCCTGCTCGATCGGCTGGATCAGCTCGGCGAGCGCGGTCTCCTCGCGAGCCTGGATGATGGGGAAGCCGCAGCACTTGATCTTGGCCGGGTAGTCGATTGCCTCGCCTCCGCACGCCTCGATGATCGCCTCGAGCGACCACGGCCTATCGGGATCCTCGAAGCCGAGGATCTTCGACGGCCGCAAGATCTGGCAACCGTAGAAAGGAGCGATCTTCAGGCCTTTGAGGCCCTTGTGCGCGGACTCCTTCAGCCGCTCGTAGCCGTTCCCTTCGGCGATCATCCAGAGCAGGTGCTGCACGTCGATCGCGCCCGAGTAGGGCGGGACCCCAACGGTTTCCAGGTTGCGGTTGACGCGCGCGCGTAGCTCGTCATCGTTCTTGAGCTCCCAGTTCGCTTGCCGCAGGTTGAGGGTGCAGACGTTGCAGACCGTCATCAGGGTGTCCGAGCCCGTCGCCTCGGCGTAGGCGAGGATGCGCGCGTTCAGGTGCAGGTAGTAGTCGGGCTCGGCCTCGTGGATGTCGCCCGCGCCACAACAGGTGACGGTCTCGAGGTCGAAGAGCTGGAGGCCCACCTTCGGAGCGAGCGCGCGCGTCGACGTGTCGAGCTCCTTGGCCGATAGCGAGGCGAGACAGCCCCGGTAGTAGGCGACCTGGCGAAGCGCTTGGCCGTTCGTCTGCGGAGTGCTCATCCTTCGGCTGGCGGCGGCTCGACGCCGGGCTCGACCTCCGGCGTAACTCGCCGCGCCCCTCCCTCCTCCGTGAACTCGATCCGCGCCAGCGCGCGCTCGCCCTGGACGATTCCGATCGCGCCGTCGCGACCCTGCTCCTTCACGAGGTCGTAGAGCGCCCGCGCCTGCTCGACCTCCTCCGCAACGTGCGGCGGAACGGGAATCGGCACCTTCCCATGGCGCGCGAGGTTCAAGGCGAACTTCGTCTCCTTGATCGCCGAGACGACACCCTGTGTCTTCGGAACGAGCTCGGTCTCACGCAGCCACCCGGTCGTCTTTGCCGAGGTGACAAACCACTTCGCGTGCTTGGCGCCCATGTCGTGATCGATTCCGTACTTGATCGACTCGGCTCCCAACTTGGCGATCGCGTCGCGCGGGTCGACGCCTTTCGGACAGCGCTCGTTGCAGAAGTAGCACCGCGTGCAGTCCCAGATCCCGTGCTCGGAGTTGTATGACTCGAGGCGCTGGACGGTTTCTGAATCCCGCGCGTCCCCGACGAAGCGCATGCCCTTGGCCAGCGCCGCAGGCCCGAGGAATTCAGGGTCGGCCTCCATCGAGTTGCATTCCGACACGCAGCAGCCGCAGTTGATGCAGAGCGCTTCCTTGTGGATCACGTTCATCTGCTCCTGCGAGACCCGGAATTCCCTGGCGTCGGGCGGCTCGTTGTAGCCCGGCTCGAGCCAAGGCCGCATCGCCCGGATCTTTCCCCAGAAGGGCCCCATCTCGACGACGAGGTCCTTGACGATCGGGAGGTTGCCCATGGCGGAGATGACCGGCACTTCACCCGCCTCGACGATCGGCTTCATGCGCTCCTTGCACGCCAGTACGGCGCGTCCGTCCATCCGCATGCCACACGAGCCGCAGATCATCATCCTGCAGCTCTTGCGGTAGGCGAGCGTCCCGTCGACGCGGTCCTTGATGATGTCCAGCACGTCGAGCAGGCAGGCCCAATCGGGCGCCTCGACCTCGTAGGTCTTGAGCTCGCGCTCGCCTGTGTCGGAGTCGAAGCGCCAGATCTTGAGGGCGACGTCCATCGTCTCGCCCTCCCAGCCGTTCCGCGACGTTGCGGCTTCCATCAGTACGTTCTCTCCGCCGGCTGCCACTTCGTAATCGTTACCGGCTTCCAGGTCAGCACGGGCCGGCCGTCGACCCAGGTCACGAGCGTGTGCCTGAGGTAGTTCTCGTCGTCGCGGTCGGGATAATCGTGCGGCCGCGCGTGCGCGCCGCGGCTCTCGCGCCGCTCGATCCCGCAGACGACCATGCACTCCGCGAGGTCGAGCAGGTAACCGAGCTCGAGCGCCTGCGTCACGTCGTTGTTGAAGAGCGTGCCCTTGTCGTCGACGACGACGTGCTCGTAGCGCTCCCGGAGGGACGCGACGATCTCGCCCTCCCGCTTCATCTGCTCCTCGCGGCGGAAGACCCCGAAGTTCTCGTGCATCGTGCTGGCGAGCTCGTCGCGGATCCTCCACGGCCGCTCGCCGTCCGTCCGGTCGAGCAGGGCCTTCAGATCCCGCTCGGCGTCGGCCTCGACCGACGGCGGCGCCTCGATCGTCGTGTGGGTGAGCGCCCATTCAGCCGCGTGACGGCCTGCGCGCTTTCCGTATGTGATCGTCTCCATGAGCGCGTTCCCGCCGAGCCGGTTCGCGCCGTGCACCGACACACAGGCGACCTCGCCGGCCGCGTAGAGACCCGTGAGCGTCGTCCGTCCCCACGCGTCTGTGTCCACACCGCCCATGTGGTAGTGCGCTCCCGGGCGCACGGGAATCGGCTCGTAGATCGGATCGACCCCCGCGAAGGTCATCGAGAGTTCTCGCGTGCCGTGTAGCCGCTCGAGGATCTTCTCCGCGCCGAGATGGCGCAGGTCGAGCAGGACGTTGCCGTTCACTCCGCGTCCTTCGTCGATCTCCGTCTGCTCCGCGCGTGAGATCACGTCGCGAGACGCGAGCTCCATCGCGTTCGGCGCGTAGCGCTTGAGGAACCGCTCGTTCTCCGAGTTGAGGAGGTAGGCGCCCTCACCGCGACAGCCTTCCGTGATCAGAACGCCCGTCGGAGCGAGCGTGGTCGGATGGAACTGCATCATCTCCATGTCCTTCAGCGGTACGCCCACGCGCACCGCCATCGCCATTCCGTCGCCGGTGCACGAGTACGCATTCGTCGTGCCGGTGTAGAGCCGGCCGGCTCCTCCGGTCGCGAGGATCACGGTCTTCGCGCCGAGCGTCTTCAGGCCGCCGTTCATCAAGTCCCAGCAGATGACGCCCTGGCAGCGGTCGTCGTTCAGGACGAGGCGCCAGGCGAAGTACTCCTCGTAGGTGAGGATGTCGCGCTTCAGGACCTGCTCGTACAGGACCTGCAGCAGCACGTGGCCCGTGATGTCAGCCGCGTACGCCGTCCGCGGCTCGCCGGCAGCTCCGAACGGCCGCTGGGCGATACGCCCGTCCTCCGTACGCGAGAAGACGGCGCCCCAGTTCTCGAGCTCGTAGACGTCGCCGGGCGCCTCGTTGCAGAGGATCTCGATCGCGTCCTGGTCGCCGAGGTAGTCGGACCCCTTGACGGTGTCGAAGGCGTGCTTCTCGGGATCGTCCTCCGAGGCGTTTCCGAGCGCCGCGTTGATGCCCCCTTCCGCCGCGCCGGAGTGGCTGCGAACTGGATGGATCTTCGAGATCATCGCCACGTCCGCGCCCGCATCGAACGCCGCGATCGCGGCGCGCATGCCCGCGCAACCGGCCCCGACGACGAGGACGTCGTGCTTCGCCTCCACTGCGATCGGACGCTATCGAAACGACTTGCAGTCGCGACTCGTAACAGTCGCCGCGTGTCGCGGGTCCGAGCGCCTCCTGAGCTCGAGTGAGGGCGCCCGCCTCGGAGTCGGGCGCCCTCTGCTCTCCCCGTACTGCCGGTCAGCGCGTGCAGGTCACGACGACGCTGCCCGACGCCGGCC
>JBKOXM010000089.1:0-4731 GCA_046724925.1 Actinomycetota bacterium
GGTCGTGATCGTCGCCGGCTATCCGCGGCTAATGGAGCGGTTCCTCACCTCGAACCCCGGCCTGCGTTCGCGCTTCGCGCGCGAGATCGTCTTTCCCGACTACTCGACCGACGAGCTGCTCGCGATCACGGGCAAGTTCGCCAACGAGGCCGAATACAGGCTGGCGGACGACGCGCTCGTCGCTCTGCGGGGGCTCTTCGACTCGGCGCAGCGTGGCGAGGGCTTCGGAAACGCGCGCTACGCGCGGACGATCTTCGAGCAGGCGCTGAACGCGCAAGCGCTGCGGCTGGCCGGAGTCTCGGGCCGGGCGCTCGAAGAGCTCGAGCCTAAGGAGCTGATGCTGCTCGCCCGCGAGGACGTCGTCGCCGCTGCGGCGGCGCTGGGCGAGGGCGCGGAGAACGCTCCGCCACCGCTCTTCCGCTGGCGCCGCAAGCGGGCGTCCGAGGGGATGCGCGAATGACAGCAGGCCGGCCGGAACCGCTCTCTGAGCAAAGCATCCTGAGGGACGTCGTCGAAACCGACCTGCCGATCTTCTTTGAGCACCAACGCGACCCCGAGGCGAACCGTATGGCGCGCTTTCCAGCGAGGGATCGCGAAGCGTTCGATGAGCACTGGCGGAAGGTCCTCGCCCGCGATGACGCGATCACGAAGACGGTCCTCTGCGAAGGGCAGGTCGCGGGAAACGTCGCGTGCTGGGAGAGTGAGGGGCGGCGTGAGGTCGGCTACTGGATCGGCAAGGAGTTCTGGGGCAGAGGCCTCGCGACAAAGGCACTCGGCGAGTTGGTGCGCGAGGTAACCGTTCGGCCCCTCTACGCACACGTCGTAGCCAGCAACGTGGCCTCCATCAGGGTGCTGGAGAAGTGCGGCTTCTCGCTCGTCGAGCGGGAGACCGTCTTCGACAAGATGCTGGGCGAGGAGATCGAGGAGCTCCTCTTAAAGCTGAGCTAAACGGCCTAGCAGCTCAGGGCTGCTCGACGAGGGCGTCGGCGACGAGGCCCTGGAAGTGCTGGATCAGGACCTCACTCGAGCCGAGCAGGCGGCCGCGCTCGACGAGCCCCGACCGCACGCCCTCCTGCACCGATGCGACCAGGGCGGCGTCCTCGCGTCCGACCTGATCGTCGAAGGCGAGCAGCTCGGCGATCCAGTCCTTGCCGACGTCGGCTCCGAAGAAGTAGTCGAGGAATCCGACCGAGCGCTCGGTCCCCGCCGGCAGCACCGGTCCGATCGAGAGGTTGGGACTGCCCGGGAAGAGATTGACCTTGAGATTCGGCCAAACGAAGTGGAACTGCCCCCGCCCCTCGCCGTCGCGGGTGCGCGCGAACTGGCTCGCGGTCACACCGCCCGTCTGCAGGATGTATGCGTCCGGCGAGACGTCGACGACTGCGCTGAACGCCGGATGGGCGACAGAGCAGTGGTAGCACTCGAGGAAGTTCTCGCACGCGACCTTCCAGTTCGCCTCGAGCTCGTACTCCGCACGCGTGTGGAAGCGAAGCGCGTCGACGTCGATGCCGGCCTCGGCCACGAGCGCGGGGACGTCGCCGAGCGCGTCCGCGAGCGGCGAAGCCTCCGGGTCCGGGTTCACGAACAGAAACGGGCCCCAGGAGTCGAACGCAAGCGGAAGGAGGCACAGGCCCGAGCCGTCGAAGTCCGGCTCCCGATCCGAGCGGGGCGCCGCGCGCAGTGTCCCGTCGAGCTCGTACGTCCAGGCGTGGTACGGGCACTGAAGCGTCTCACGCCTGCCTTCGCCGCGTGCGACGACCGAGCCTCGGTGCCGGCAGACGTTCAGGAGCGCGTGCAATTCGCCGTCCCGGTCGCGCGTGACGACCACGGGCGTGGCGCCGGCCCGGGAGGCGAAGAACGAGCCTGGCTGATCGAGTCGGCCCGAATGTCCCACGTATTGCCAGGAGCGCCTGAAAATCCGATCCTGCTCGCGTCGCAGTACTTCTGGATCGACGTACCACGCCCAAGGCAAACTCTCGTGCACGTGGACAGATTGACAGCGGACCGCCACAGGACGTCGAGGCTTTCGCGCGCTTCGACGCAGCAGACGCGGTGTTTTGCAGGCACGATTGAAGCTTGTCCGCCCCTGTGCCGATGATCTCGTGATGGCCACCCCTCGCTGGATCGCTCTCAGTGCCTTCGGCGCGCTGCTGACGGCGGTGCTGACGAGCGGGCTGCTCTGGCACGGCCGTGGCCAGACGGCGGATCCCGCTCAGTCCGCCAAGACCTCAGTGGCCGCGGCGCCCGGGACGCTTCGGTGTCCGCACCGAATTCCAAGGGGTGGCAGCTACGCCACCGCCTGGGACACGACCGTCTTCTTCGTGACCGACGTCTTGATGCGCAAGAACCCCGTTTGCGGCTACGACCTCAGCTCGCGGAAGCTGCGCGGCGCGCTCACGCGCGCGCAGTGGGCGAACGAGGAAAGCTCTCTGAAGACCTTCACGACGCGGTATCCCGCCGTCTCGGTCCGCGATGCGAGCGACGATCCGAAAGCGCCGGAGGCCGTCTACGTGCTCAGCCGAACGGTGCGCGAGGTGATCGTCTCGGACGGCCAGGGGCGCGTGATCGCACCGATGAAGGTGGGCCTGTTCGCCCCTGACGCCGGGATGGCCGCATACGACGTCGAGCTCGTGCTCGAGGACGGCCATTGGCGGGTCGACAGGGCGATCGCGGTTGACCTGAAGATGTCCGAAGAGCCTTACGTCGCGAAGACGTCCTCAGGCTCCGGCTAGTCCTTCGTTCTACTTCGCGAGCGTGATCTTGGTCAGCCCGCGCGGGTGGTCAGGGTCGAGCCCCTTCGCACGCGCCAGCGCCCACGCGAAGACCTGTCCGGGCACGACCGAGAGGAGCGGTGCGAGCAGCGGCAGCTTCGGCTTCGGGCTCGAGAGCCTGTAGTCGGCGTCCTCGACATGCTCGGCGGCGCTGCCGCTCACAATCAGCGTCGCCCCGGCTGCACGCACCCGAGCGGCCGCCTCAAGCGCCGCGGGCAGCGTTGCGTCGTCGGAAACGATCGCCCAGACGGGGAAGAGAGCGTCGAGCGCCGCGACAGGCCCGTGGGCGAGACTGGTTGCCGTCAGCGGCTCAGCGGCGATCCGGCACGTCTCGAGGAGCTTCAGCGCGATCTCCCGCGCGGTCGCGAACTCGGCGCCGCGCCCGATCACGAACATCCTCCCGCTGAACGCGAAGGCGAGTGCCACGGCCGGGGTGTCGTGCTCCAGCTTCGGCGTCATCACGCTCATCTGCTCGGCAGTCGCGCGTAGGCCTTCGGCGAAGCGGGGACCGTCCTCCGCTGCGTGCGCGGCCAGCAGGCCCAGGGCTGCGATCTGGTTCACGTACGTCTTCGTCGCCGCGACCGCGCGCTCCGGGCCGGCGCCGAGCGGGAGCACCGCCTCCGCGCGCTGGCCAAGCGTGGAGCCGGGATCGTTCGTGACCGCAACGGTGAACGCGCCGCTCTCCCGCGCGCGCTCGACGTACTCGACGACGTCGGGGGTCCGGCCCGACTGGGAGAGGGCGAGCACGGTCGAGCCCGACATCTCCAGGCCCGCGCGGTAGTGGACCGTCAGCGCGATCGAATCCCGAAGGGCCGTCCAGCGCGGGAGCAGTCCAAATGCGTAGACGCCATACGCGGCCGCATTGTCGGACGAGCCGTGCCCGACCATGCGAATCGTCGTCGCATTGCGTTCCCTGGCGATCGCCGCCACCCGCGCGTACTCGGCCTCGTGCTCCAAGAGGCCACGCAGTGCCTGCGGCTGCTCTCGGATCTCTGCCAGGAACTGCGAGCCGGGCACGGGCTGGGGTGATGCCGAGTCTCCGGAGCGTGCTTCAAGCCGCGACACGGGCCTCACCTGCGACGAGCACGCGCTCGATCTCGAGATTGTCCGTCAGCACGACGAGGTCGGCGCGGAGGTCCACACCGAGCCGCCCGACGTCGTGTTCGCCGATCACTCGGGCAGGAACGGAGCTGGCGGCATCGACCGCTGCTGGAAGCGGCACTCCCAGTGCGTGGAGATTGCGTACCGCCTCGATCATCGTCAGCGTGCTGCCCGCGAGCACGCCGTCCTCTCGCCGGACGACGCCGTTGCGGATCTCGACCTCGAAACCGCCGAGGCTGTACGACCCGTCATCCTGGCCGGCGCCGGCGACGGCATCCGTCACGAGTGCGGTTCGGCCCGCGGCCGCGCGCCAGATGAGCTTCGCCGTCTCGGGAGCTAGGTGGATTCCGTCGAGGATGATCTGGACGACCACGTCGTCGCGCGCGAGTGCGGCGCCGGCGATGCCGGGGTCGCGGTGCCGCAACGGCCGCATCGCGTTGAACAGATGCGTGACGGTCCCGACGCCTCGGTCGAACGCGGCGTTCGCCTGCTCCGCCGTTGCGTCGCTGTGGCCGCAGGAGACCGTGATGCCGCGCTCCCGAAGCAGGTCGATCAGCGCCTCTGCGCCCGGGAGCTCCGGGGCCAAGGTGACGAGCCTGATCGGGCCCGAGTCCAGAAGCCGCTCGAGCAGCTCGGGATCGGGATCGCGACGCGCCTCGGGCGGATGTGTGCCGAGCCGGCGCTGCGCCAGGAACGGGCCTTCGAGATGGACGCCGAGAATCCGCGGTCCGTCGCCGTCGTCGGCCGGGACGGTGGCAAGAGCGCCTCGAAGCTGGTCCTCGGGAGCCGTGATGAACGTCGGCAGGTACGAGGTGACACCGGTCTCGAGCAGTGCCTCGCCGGCGCGACGGTATCCGTC
>JBKOXM010000040.1:0-9214 GCA_046724925.1 Actinomycetota bacterium
CCGCCGCGCTCGGCCCGAGCTCGGCCATGTCGCCGAGGACCGCCACCCGCCGACGTCCCGATGCTCGCTCGACAAGCTGGTCGAGCGCCGCCTTCATCGAGACCGGGTTCGCGTTGTAAGCGTCGTTGATCAGAACGCCTCCACCAGGCAACTCGAGCTCTTCGCCCCGCCAGGGCGACATCTGGATCTCGTGCGCACCACGCTGCGCTTC
Organism: Actinomycetota bacterium; assembly: GCA_046724925.1. GTDB lineage: Bacteria > Actinomycetota > Thermoleophilia > Gaiellales > Gaiellaceae > JBKOXM01. Next base: position 212 of record JBKOXM010000040.1, read on the forward strand.
CGCAAGCGGGAGCCCGAGCGCCTCGTACGCGACGAGCGCGGCGAGTGCGTTCTCGGCCTGGTGGCGGCCGGCGACGTTGAGCTCCAGCTCGACTACCTCTCCGCGAATTCGACACTTGACGCGTGAGCGGCCCTCGAGCGGCTCGTATCGCTCGACCTTCGACTCGCCTTCAGCTCCGAACGTGCGCACGTCGAGATCCCCGCGGAGAAACGGCTCTAGCCCACGCCCCGCGGCCGGGACGATCGCGATCCCACCCACCGGCAACGACTCGAGCAGCTCGCCCTTCGCACGCACGACGTCGTCGACGGTGCCCACCAGCTCGAGATGTACAGGCCCGATCGTCGTGATCACGCCGACGTCCGGGCGAGCGAAGCGGCAGAGCTCCGCGATCTGCCCGGGGCCTCGCATCGCAAGCTCGACGATGCAGAGCTCCGTGTCGGTCTCAAGCCGGCACAGCGTGAGTGGGACGCCGAGCTCGTTGTTGTAGCTCGCCTCGGCGGCGACGGTCCTTCGGTGTGGGCGGCAGAACGCAGCGAGGATGTCCTTCGTCGAGGTCTTTCCGGTCGAGCCGGTGATTCCGACCACGCGTGCATGGCTGCGCGACCTCACCTCGCCGGCGAGCGTCGCAAGTGCGGCGAAGGCGTCATGCGGTAGCAGCGTCGCGGCCGCTCCGCGCGCGAGCGCCTCGTCGCGGAAGTCTGCGCCGCGGCCAACCGCGATGAACAGGTCGCCGGGCTCGACGCGCCGCGAGTCGATCTTGACGCCGGTGACCTCCCCGGCTCCAGGAGCCGCGTCGAGTGCGCCTTCACAGAGGCGTACCACCTCTTCGAGGGTGATCGCGATCAAGCCGTGATCCGAAGCCGCCGCAGAGCTTCGCGGGCCACCTCGCGGTCGTCGAAGGGCAGGACGCGGCCCGCGACCTCCTGGCCCTGCTCGTGACCTTTACCGGCGATCACGACGACGTCTCCTTCGGCGGCGAGGGCGACGGCCCTCTCGATCGCCTCGCGCCGGTCCGGCTCGACGTCGAGCTCGCCCCGCGCGCCTGCGACCACCTCCGCGAGAATCGCATCCGGATCCTCCGAACGTGGATTGTCGGACGTGGCAATCGCAACGTCCGCAAGCTCGGCGGCGATCTTGCCCATCAGCGGGCGCTTCTCCCGGTCGCGGTCCCCGCCGCAGCCGAACACGCAGACGACCCGGCCCCTGGCCAGCTCGCGCGCCGCGCGCAAGGCACTCGCAAGCGCGTCGGGCTTGTGCGAGTAGTCGACGACGACGAGGAACGGCTGACCTTCCTCGACGAGCTCGAAGCGGCCGGGGACGCTCTCGACCGCCTCCAGGCCGGTTCGGACCGCATGCTCCTCGAGGCCCAAAAGCCGCGCCGCCGCGATCGCGGCGAGTGCGTTCTCGACGTTGAACCCGCCCCTCAGCCTGAACCCGATCCCGTCGAGTGCTTCCGGGCCGATCTCGGCCTCGTCGACAACGCCGAACGTGACTGCCTCCGGAAGCTCGGAGGCAAGCCGGCGGCCGTACTCGTCGCCGATGTTGACGGCTGCCGGGACGCCGTCTGTGAACAGGCGCCGCTTTGCCTGGAAGTACCCCTCCATCGTCCGGTGGAAGTCGAGATGCTCGTGGCTCAGATTCGTGAAGACGAGCGCGGCGAACCGCGTGCCCTCGAGCCGTCCCATCGCCGAGGCGTGCGACGTCGCTTCCATGACGCAGGCCTGGTTCCCGGTGCTCACCATCCGGCGGAGCAACCGTTGGAGGTCGATCGCCTCCGGTGTGTTCAGGTCGCTCGACTCGACGGCCTCGCCGATGCGCCGCTCGATGTTGGTGAGGAGCCCGGGCCGGCGACCGGCGGCGTGCAGGATCGAGTGGACGAGGTACGCCGTGGTCGTCTTTCCGTTCGTGCCGGTGATGCCGACAACGTCCAGCTTGCTGCTTGGATCCCCGAAGAAGACGACCGCCGCCCGAGGCATCGCGTCGCGGACACGCTCGACCACCAGCTGAGGCACGTCGAGCTCGAGCGGCCGCTCGACCACAACCGCAACGGCCCCGGCCTCCACGGCCTGCCCGGCCACGTCATGGCCGTCGACGGCGGCGCCCCGGACGCAGAAGAAGAGCGCCCCCGGCGTCACGTGCCTCGCGTCGTACGCGAGCTCGAGCACGTCCACGGGGCCGCCCGCAACGACGTCGACCGGAGCGAGCGCCTCGATCACGCGCTCGAGGTCCATCGGGCTCCGAGTCTAGCTAGGCGCCCCCGAAGTGATCACAAGTGCCGCCGGCTTCCCACTAACCGCTCTCAGCCTGGTCGGGAGGGGCGTCCGGTGGGATTTCGAGGTACTGGAGGTCGAACTTGGCGATCTCGGCGAAAGCCGGCGCTGCCACGACGCCGCCCCAGATCGCCCCGCGCGGCTCGTCCACGGTGACCAGGATCACGAGCCGCGGCCGGGTCGCGGGGACCATCCCGACGAACGAGGCGACGTACTTGTACGTGGAGTACCCGCCGCGGGGGTCGGGCTTCGCCGCGGTGCCCGTCTTGCCGGCGACCCGGTATCCCTCGACCGCCGCCAGCTGACCGGTTCCCTCGACCACGACGTCGCCGAACATCGTCATCAACTGGTCGGCAACCGTCTTCGTCAGCACTCGACGCCGGGTCGGGAGCACGGCGCCGTCGCCGCCCAGGTGGTCGACGAGGTGGGGCTGAACCCAGATCCCACGATTGGCCACCGAGGCGTAGGCGGACGCCATCTGGACGGCCGTGACCGCAATGCCCTGTCCGAGTGGGACGTTGCCGATCGTGGATCCTGACCACCGCTCTGGCGGGAGCACAATGCCGCGCGTCTCGCCTGGAAAGTCGACGTGTGTGCGCCGCCCGAACCCAAAGCCGGCGATCCATTTGGTGAGGCGCTCCTTCCCGAGCAGCTGCGCCAGCGTGATCGTGCCGATGTTCGAGGACTGGTAGAGGATCTGGGCGACGGTCATCCGCTCGGTACCCCGCGGGTGTGCCTCGTGGATGACGCGGTCCGCGACCTGGATCGACGGTCCGAGCGTGAACAGCGTGCCGGGCGCGACGAGCCGCTCTGAGAGCGCTCCGGCCACCGTGATCAGCTTGAACGTCGACCCCGGCTCGTACGTGTCGGTGACCGCGCGGTTGCGCTGACGGTCGAGAGGTGTCTGCGGCGATCGGTTCGCGTCGTACGTCGGCGCGACCGCCATCGCGAGGACGTCGCCCGTGCTCGGATCGAGGACGATCGCACTCGCCGAGCGCGCTCCCCAGCGGGAGACCGTCCTGCGCAGCACCAGCTCCGCGTTCGACTGGATGTGGTGGTCGAGCGTCAGAACGACGTCACGGCCGGCACGCTCGTCGACCGAGCTGACGACTTCGACGACACGGCCGAACGGATCGCGAATCACCGTCTCCCGGCCGGGCCGTCCCGCGAGCACACGGTCGAGCGAGAACTCGAGGCCCGAGAGACCGCGATTGTCGGCGCCCGCGTAGCCGAGGACCTGAGCGGCAACTGAGCCGAGCGGGTACGAGCGGCGCTCCTCCGGATAGAACCCGACGCCGGCAAGATGGAGATGCTTGATCGCAGCTGCCTTCGCCGGCGAGGCCTTCCGGCGGAGGTAGACGAACCGGCGCCTCCGATCGACGAGAGCGGGAAGAAGCTTCGCGCCGTCAACCCCGAGGATTCGTTCCGCCGCATCGGCGACGACCTTCGGTCGGCGAACGAGCGCGGGGTCCGCGTACACCGTCGTCGCCTGCTCGCCGATTGCGAGCTCGACGCCGTTGCGGTCGTAGATCGTCCCTCGCCGCGCGGGGATGGTGGTCGTCTCGCGATGTTGCACCTGCGCCAGCCGTGCGAGCGGAGCCGCGTGAACGGCCTGGAGCCAGACCGCCCGGGCGAGCGTTCCCGCGAAGACAAGGGCGAGAAGAGCGAGGAGAAGTCGGATCCGCCGATTGACGACGGACGCGCTCACCGCTTGCCGGCGAGCTCGACGTATGTCGTATCGCTCGGCTCGGCTTCCACGAGCCCGAGCCGTGTGCGCGCGAGCATCCCGATCCGTGGTGTTGCGGCCGAGCTCGAGATGCGCGACGCGAGCTCGGCGTTCCTGGCGCGAAGCTCTGCGCGCTCCTGTCCGAGTTGCTCGAGACGCATGTTCAGCCGTAGAACCGCGACGTTGAGCGCGACGATTCCAGCCAGGAGCCCCGCAACCAGAGCGATCCACACCACTCCGCCCGCGAATGACCGCTGGCGCGCGGCACCGCGCTTCGGGGCCGGCCGCGGACGCCGACGGCGGCGAACGATCGGAGGCGCGGCGGCCTCGGCAGCTGGGGCCCAGGCGGCGATCTCTATCCCACCTTCACCGCGGCCCGCAGCCTCGCCGACCCGGCGCGCGGATTGGCGGCAACTTCCTGAGCGGCCGGGCGGACCGGCTTACGCTGGATCGCTCGCAGGACGGGTTCGTTTCCGCAGACGCACACGGGGAAATCGGGCGGGCACGTGCAGCCGCGCTCCTGCTCGCGCAGGAAACGCTTGACGATCCGATCCTCGAGCGAGTGGAAGCTGATCACCGCGAGCCGTCCACCTGGGCGGAGCACCTCGATGGCCGCAGGAAGCGCTTCCTCGAGCGACCCGAGCTCGTCGTTGACGGCGATGCGAAGAGCTTGGAAGACGCGTTTGGCCGGATGGCCGTCTCCGAAGCGGGCAGGCGCTGGAATGGCGGACTTGATCGCTTCAACCAGCTCGCCGGTCCGATCGAACGGGTGCTCACGCCGGCGCCGAACGATCGCTTTCGCGATCTGACGCGCGTATCGCTCCTCACCGTAGGTCTTGAAGATCCGCGCGAGCTCTCGTTCGGGCAGGCCGTTGACGAGGTCACGCGCCGAGCTCTCTGCGGAGGGATCCATGCGCATGTCGAGCGGCGCATCCGTCGCATACGAGAAGCCGCGCTCGGGCTTGTCGATCTGCATGCTCGAGACACCGAGGTCGAGCAGGACTGCGTCCGCACGGACGCCGTTCTCCGCGAGTTGGCCCAGCACGACGGCGAAATCGCCTCGCAGGAAGCGGGTCTGGACCCCGGCGCGGCGCCGCAGGCGCTCGAAGTACGGCCTAACGGAAGGATCGCGGTCAATCGCGATCAGCTTCCCGCGGCCCGCCAGGTCGGCCGTGAGCAGCGCGGCGTGGCCTCCGGCGCCGAAGGTCGCGTCGATAACGGTCTCACCGGGCTGCACGGCAAGGGCTGCTCGCACCTCCTCGGCGAGAACCGGGACGTGGTCAGTCGCGTTTGGCTGCAAGGCGTTCGGCAACATGCTCCGCGCTCCCTTCGACCTCTTTCAGCTGTTCGCGCCAGGCGGCGCGATCCCAGATCTCCACGTGGTCGTAGACGCCGGCGACAACGACGTCGCGACCGAGCTTCGCGTGCTCGATCAGCGCCGGCGGCACCATGAATCGCCCCTGCTTGTCCAGCTCGTCTTCGGCCGCGCCCGAGAAGAAGAAGCGCTGCATCAGGCGAGCCTCTCTGCTGAGGGGGTCGAGCTCGCCAAGTCGGCTTTCCACAAGGTGTTCCCAGTCAGCCCTCGTATAGGCGTACAGGCAGTGATCCATCCCGCGGGTGACGACGATCCCATCACCGAACGCCTCGCGGAACTTCGCCGGAAGAGTGAGACGGTTCTTGTCATCGATCGTGTGCTCGTGTTCGCCGAGAAGCATTCCAGGGCTCTGTATCGTCTTCCACTTCGCTCCACTTTAGACCACATTTCCCCACCCTGCAACTCTGCGACCCCACCCTCAACGCCCCGCAGACGCGCGAGTCGCTGCCCTTAAGCCTCCCGAATTACGCCTCGAACCTCAGGGACTGTCCCTGGTTTGGTACGGAATCGTGCTGGAAGGGAGCTGACTTGGTAACCACGACGGCTGGAAAAGGCGGCGTCACGAGCCTCCATGCGCGAATCCGTCCTATGCTCGCTTGCGTACGCGGCTGCCGGAAGCCGCTCCGTCGTCGTCGACCCGGACGGACCCCCTCCGGTCCTTGACCGATGAATCCGTGCGAGACCGCGGCGCAGCCCGGGGCGCCGGTCTACGGCCGCGCCAACTGGCCCTCGTAAGGCCCACGCCCGGTCATCACGGCCGCGCCACAGCGCGAGGCAAACTCGAGAGCGTCATTGGGGGAGCGGCCGTCGCCGAGGGCGTAGGCGAGACAGGCTGCAAACGAATCTCCCGCTCCATACGCGTCCGAGACCGGGCCGGGTAGCGCCGCCGCGCGAAAAGGCCCGCCCGGCTGCGCCCAGCCGCCGAGGCCGCCGGACGTCGTCACAACCATGCGGGGCGGCGGTTCGAGATCGCCTGCCTCGTAGCGCTCCGACTCGTCGGTGCCGCTTCCCACCAGCACGTCGAGCTCGATTGCGGCGCGCTTCAGCGTCGAGAGCTCGCGCGCGGTCGCAACGAGCACTCGGGCGCGACGCGCCGCGTGCACAGCAGCCACGTCGCCGGCGCAGAGGTACACGGCATCCATGCGGGAGAGCTCCATCCAGGGCAAGCCGGGGCTGTCGCCCTCTGGGTGCAGCTTCGCTCCGATCACGGTGATCGTGCGCTCACCGTCCTCGTCCACGTAACAGAAGCCTCGACGCGTCGGTCGATTCGATGACTCGACCTCGAGCCGGATGCCAAGCTTGGTGAGCTCCTCGCGCGCGCGTCGGCCGAGCTCGTCGTTCCCGAGTACTGTGAAGAACGTGCAGTCGCCCGAGAGCTTCTGGAGCTGGACGGCGGCGACTGCGCCTCCGCCTGCGGCTTCCTCCCACGTCTCGAGCGCGTTCACGATCTCGCCCTGAGCCGGCACGTGCTCCACGCGCGCGAACTCGACCCACTCGACGTGCCCGACGACAGCCGTCCTCACTGCTGGCACGGAGTCTCACACTTTGACGCCGGGATGCGTTACACCACAGAGAGATGACAATCCGCCGCCGAGCTCCCCAGCGAACCGCGCGCCGACTACGGGCGTCGCATCTCGCGCGTTGATTCCCCCGTTCGAGCTTCTGTACGAGCAGCACCGCGACGAGATCTACGCGTTCCTGACCCGGAGGGTCGGCCGCGCGCGGGCCGATGACGCGTTCCAGGAGACGTTCCTCCGGGCCCTCGGCGGCTACGGGAAGCTTGCGCACGGCCGGTACCTGCGCGCCTGGCTCTACACGATTGCCAGCCGCGTGGCGGCCGACGAGGAACGACGTAGGGCGCCCAGGCTCGAGCCCGCGGGCGCAGCCAACGACTCGCGCCCCGCGTACGCGGAGCTCGAGCACCTCGCGGGCGACCTGCCGGCGACGGAGCGTGCAGCCGTCGTCCTCCGGTATGGCTACGACCTCGATTACAAGGACATCGCGGCCGCGCTCGGCTCGACCGAGACGGCTGCACGCCAGGCCGCCTCCTCCGGCGTCCGGCGGCTCCGCAGGAAAGGAATTGCCCATGACCGTCTCGCCTGAGCTCGACCGCCGCTTCCGGGATGCCGCAGCGGCGCGGAATCTCCTCGACATCGCGTACGACCTCGTCGACACGCCGATCGGCCGGCTGCTGGTCGCGCGCACGGAGCGCGGCGTGTGTCGGATCGAGTTCGATCCTGAGCCCGAGCGTGACCTGGAGCCGCTCGCCCGCACGTTCGGGGCGAAGATTCTCCGCGCCCCTCGTGCGGTCGACGACGCTCGCCGGCAGCTGGACGAGTACTTCCATCACCGCCGCCAACGGTTCGACCTCCAGCTCGACGTGCGCGGAGCCGAGTTCGGTCGCCGCGTGCTCGCTGAGCTCGAGCGCGTTCCCTACGGACAGGTGACGACCTACGGGGCGCTCGCCGGGAAAGCCGGCCGGCCACGCGCGGCGCGTGCTGTGGGCACGATCATGAACCGCAACCCGATCCCGATCGTTCTTCCGTGCCACCGCGTCGTCGGTTCGACCGGAGCGCTCGTGGGCTACGGGGGCGGAATCGAGCGAAAGGCATTCCTGCTCGAGCTCGAGGGTGCCGTACTCGAGTAGGTCCCTCAGCAGGGCTTTCCGCTCTCCCGTATAAGACCTCGCCGGTGGGGCTGCGGCGAACGATCATCGTCGCGACTGTGCTCGGCGCGGTCGTGTGCAGCGCCACCGGCTCCGCCCTTGCTCGGACGCATACGACGAGCAGGCGTCCGATTCGGATGGCGTTCTACTATCCGTGGTTCCCCGAGGGCTGGAGCCACGCCGGCTACGCCCCGTATACGCACTTCACGCCGTCGCTCGGCTACTACGACGCGAGTGACCCCGCGGTCATCCGCGCTCATATCCGGGCCATGCGCTGGGGACGGATCAGCGCCGCCACCTATTCCTGGTGGGGACGGAGAAGCCAGACCGACCAGCGTTTCACGACCTACCTCGCAATCGGGGCACGGGTCGGCTTCCGGTGGGCCGTCTACCACGAGCTCGAGGGGTACGGAGACCCGTCGGTCGAGGAAATTCGATCGGACCTGAGCTACGTCGCCCGGCGGTATGCGTGGAGCCCGGCGTACTTGAGGATCGATGGGCGCTTTGTCGTCTTCGCCTACGGAGATGCAGACGACGGCAACTCGTGCGAGGTCGCCAACCGCTGGGTGGACGCGGCATCCGGAAGAGGGGTCTTTCTCATCCTCAAGGCTTTCAAGGGGTACCGGCTCTGCCGGCAACAACCCGACGGCTGGCACCCCTACCTCGCCGAGAAGGCCCACATGAATCTCTCGCCCTATGCATACGCGATCTCCCCGGGTTTCTTCTATGCGTCGGAGTCGACGCCACGCCGCGCCCGGGATCTCCACCAGTGGCGCTGGAGCATCCGTCGCATGGTGCTATCAGGCGCCCAGCTCCAGTTGGTGATCAGCTTCAACGAATGGGGTGAGGGCACCTCCGTCGAAAGTGCGCTCCAGTGGTCGAGTCCGTCGGGCTTCGGCCGCTACCTGGACGCGCTGCACGAGATCCGATAGACCGCCCTCCCTCGGACGAGGGAACCGGGGAATGC